>JBBRHM010000012.1:0-40322 GCA_038222655.1 Chitinophagales bacterium
GACACTTTCAATTTTCCTTTTGCACCTTTTTTAGTAGTGATCACAATAGCACCATTGATACCGGCAGAACCATACAAGGTCGCCGCCTGTCCACCTTTCAGGATAGACACGTTTTCAATATCATTGGGATTGATCAAAGCCAGAACAGTAGAGGTAGTTTGCATACCATCTAATACCACCAGCGCTTCGTTGTTACCTGTTAAAGAACGGTAACCACGCAAAACCACTTTCACTGAAGGGTCCACACTGTTGTTTACGTTATAAATGGCGAGGCCGGAAACTTTACCGGATAAAGCCTGAGCCAATTGGGGAGAACGGCCTACATTAATCTCTTCATTAGAAACTTTTGCATAAGCATAACCGATCTCTTTTTGTTTTTTTCTGATGCCCTGAGCGGTTACAACTACTGACTCAAGTTCATTTACTGTTTTGCCCATGGTCACATTTACAGTAGAGGCCTTGCCAACTCTTTGTTCATAATCGCTGAAACCAATACCACTGAATACCAGCACGTTATTTTCAGAAGCGCTGATCCTGAATGCGCCGTTCTGGTCACCTACGGTTGTAGTATTGGTGCCTTTAACTTTTACTGTGACACCGGCAACGGGGGCCCCCTGTTCATCTTTAACGGTACCCGTAATTACGCGTACCTGTGCAGTGACTGCTACTGAAAAGCAGAGCAACGCCACCAGAAATGTGGATACAATTTTCTTCATGTTTTTAGTTTTTTGGATAAACTTTTGAGTGCGCGAATATAACCAAACAAGGTAAACCGTTAAAAAAAATCTAATTCTTACGGATTTTACATTCAGTTAACAAACATTCGTTCATAAAGACCATTTGAAGGGAAGATATGCTGCGCAAAAGCTAAAAAAACAATTTATTAAACAATTGATACTATGTAATCAGTTGATTAACATGTATAAAATTTGCATTTTTGTATTCTTTTTTCTTATGGCCTATAACAGGCAAAAAGCAAAATGGTATAGTATTTTACGGTTATCTCCGATTTTTTAGAAAAAAAGCAAGGCCAAACCACAATTCGGATATTTTTGCGGTTATGATGGTATTAGACGGCAAATCGGCATCGGCCGCAGTAAAACAGGAATTACTCGAACAGACCCGGCAACTTACCCAATCAGGTAAACGGGCGCCCCACCTGGCAGCGATACTGGTTGGAACCAACGGAGCCAGCGAGACCTATGTAGCCAGTAAAGTAAAAAATTGTGAGGAGATCGGTTTTGGCTCAACATTACTGCGTTTTGATAGTGATGTGGAAGAGTCCGTTTTGCTGGATGCTATTATTTCTCTCAATCAGAATCGGGAAGTGGATGGCATACTGGTACAGTTGCCTTTACCCAAACAGATTAGTGAACAGAAAGTTATCGAGGCCATTGATCCCGCGAAAGATGTAGATGGTTTTCATCCCATCAGCGCAGGCAAACTGGTACAGGGCCTGCCCAGCTTTATTCCCGCTACGCCTTATGGCATTATGCTGATGTTGGATCATTTTAATATAGAAACAAAAGGCAAACATGCAGTAGTCATCGGTCGCAGTAATATTGTGGGCAGGCCGATGAGCATTTTGCTCAGCAGTAATCATAAACAGGGCAATTGTACCGTAACCATTTGTCATTCGCATACCCCAAACCTGAAAGAGATCTGCCTGCAGGCCGATATACTGGTGGCTGCCCTGGGCCGGCCTGAATTTGTAAAAGCCGATATGGTAAAAGAGGGCGCTATAGTAATTGACGTAGGTATTACCCGCGTGGATGATGCCACAGCCAAAAAGGGTTTCCGAATTAAAGGGGATGTAGCGTATGCGGAAGTAGCACCCAAAACTTCTGCAATAACACCCGTTCCCGGTGGTGTGGGATTGATGACCATTGCAGGATTATTGAAAAACACCATGCAGGCATATAGGCTCAAAGCGCAAGGCGAAACGCTTACAGCTTAAAGCGGAAGCTTACTGTATTTTTTTACGTTGATCCATCGTGTATTGACCATGTACTAAGATTACCTTTGCATAAGATGACAGATTCTCCTACCCTTACATTACCCGTAATGGAAGCTTTTTATACCCTTCAGGGTGAAGGTTTTCACCAGGGGCGTGCCGCTTACTTTATACGGCTGGGGGGCTGTGATGTGGGTTGCTTCTGGTGCGATGTAAAAGAAAGTTGGGATGCTTCTGCACATCCACAATTAATGCTTAGTGATATTGTAACAGAGGCAAAGAAATATCCCGGCCGCCTGGCAGTTATTACCGGTGGTGAACCGCTTATGCATGATTTAAATGAGTTGACAACCTTACTGCATGCTGAAGGATTTGAAACCAATATTGAGACATCCGGTTCTTCACCCTTAAGTGGTGAATGGGACTGGATATGTTTATCGCCCAAAAAATTCAAAGCACCTTTACCGGAAATTATACCCCGTGCGCATGAACTGAAAGTGGTAGTATATAATAAAAGTGATTTTGAATGGGCCGAAACCTATGCAGCGCAGGTAGGCCCATCGTGCAAATTGTATCTGCAACCCGAATGGACAAAAGCGGCAGAAATAACCCCTTTACTCATTGATTATATAAAAATTAATCCCCGCTGGGAACTGAGTTTGCAGATTCATAAATTTATTAATGTGCCGTGAATGGTGAGTGGATCGTCACTGCGAGGAACGAAGCAGCCTGTGTCAACTCACTTAGCATATTTTTCTAAACACAGATCGCTTCGTCGTTCCTCCGCGCGAAGATGATCAATCAATTTTAACCACTCACAATTTAACACTGCATTTTTTGTCTTGCCGAACTTGAGCCTGTGTCAACTCAATTAGCAGGCTATTCAAAACACAGATTGCTTCGTCGTTCCTCCTCGCAAAGACGATCAATCACTACTCACAACTTACCATTTTAACACTGCGCATTTTTTGTTTTGCTGAACCCGGACCCTTTTCAACTCACTTACTATACTATTCAAAACACAGATCGCTTCGTCGTTCCTCCTCGCAAAGACGATTCATCACCACTCACAATTTTAACACTGCGCATTTTTTGTTTTTGCCGACCTTAGGGCCATTACACAGCCCTATGAAATCATTAGTATTTGCCCTTGGTTTACTCGTTAGTAATTTTGCGTTTTCACAAGTCTATCATCCCGAAAATATTAGTGCCAAAGCAGTAAAACTGTATGAAAAAGCATTGGACCTTTTGAAAGATGATGCCCTTACTGATGCGGTTCCTTTATTAACCCAAAGCATTCGAGAAGACAGCAGTTTTGTTGACGCGTATTTATCATTGGCCGGGGCCCTGGGGCAACTAAAAAAATATGAGCAGTCCGTTAAAGTGTACGAAAAGGCAAGAAGCAAAGACAGTTCCTATTTCAAAATTTATAATCTTCCCTATTCTATTAATTTAGCCGGTCTTGGAAAATTTGAGGAAGCACTTGCTGCGGTGAATTCATTTTTATCCTATCCCAAACTGAATGATCGCAGTATCAAAAGCGCTGATTACAGAAAGAAGAGTTATGAATTTGCCATAGCCTATGCCAAACAACATGCTGCTAACGGTTATACCTTTACGCCCGTTAATTTAGGTGATAGTGTAAATACCATTCATTCAGAATATTATCCTTCGGTTACCGTTACCGATAGCTTGTTGGTCTTTACACGGCGAATGGACCAGTCAAGAGAAGATTTCATAGAGAGCCATGTTACCAAAAATGGTTTTGCCGAATCGAAACCTATTAATGGTGATATTAACCTGGAACCAAAAAAAGGCGCGATCACCGTTTCGCAGGATGGTGAATGGATGCTGTTTGCAGGAATGTTGATGGACCAGGGTTATAAAAGTTTTGATATTTACATCTCTTACCAAACTCCGCAGGGATGGAGCGAGCCGCAGAACCTTGGCCCGGAAATTAATACTGAATTCTGGGAAACCTCGCCGTCTATAAGTCCTGATAAAAGGGCTTTATATTTCAGCAGTAACCGCCCCGGAGGTTTTGGCGGCGCCGATTTGTATGTGAGTTACCGGCAGGCCAATGGGAAATGGCTACCTGCTGTGAATATGGGACCAACCATTAATACAGCGGGAGATGAACTGGCGCCTTTTATACATGCAGATAATCAAACCCTGTATTATACTTCCAACGGACTTCCGGGTTATGGCAACTCAGACCTTTTTGTTATCCGTAAAAGCAGTAAAGGGGAATGGGGTGTACCGGAAAATTTGGGATACCCGATCAATACCATAGAGAATGAAGGAAGCCTTGCTGTATCTGCGGATGGATTAACGGCCTATTATGCCAGTGACAGAAGTGACAGCAGGGGCGGCCTGGATATTTATAGTTTTAGCTTGCGCCCCGATATCCGCCCCTACCGCACCTTATATGTGAAAGGGAAAGTGATGGATAAGAAAACAAAAAAACTACTACCTTCTTCGGTAGAACTTACAGACAATATCACCAACCAGCCACTGATGAAAGTGCAGACGGATGAGCTGGGAGAATATTTTATTACACTTCCCACCGGTAAGGATTATACGTTTACCGTTAACCGTAAAGGTTATATTTTTTATAGCGAATTATATGAGTTGGAGAGCAAGCAGGCCGATAGCGTTTATAAAAAAGATATTTACCTGCAACCCATAGAACTCAATGCTATCAGCACTTTTCATAACATACAATTTGCCAATAATTCTTATGAAGTACCAAAGTCTGGCTTTATTGAACTGGATAAACTACTGGAAGTACTGACTGAAAATCCTTCTTTAAAAGTAGAGATCAGCGGGCATACAGATACTGTTGGCAAACCAGACGACAATCTCAAACTGTCTACTAACCGCGCCAGAGCCATTGTTGATTATTTAGTAAGAAAAGGTATTGTTATTACAAGGCTTAGTTATAAGGGTTACGGCGCTACACAACCCGTTGCAGATAATGCAACAGAAACGGGAAGGGCGAAAAACAGAAGAACTACGTTTACGGTAACAGGATTATAGGGTATAAATACGCTACCCAGTTTTCAAATTTTTTAGACATTAGGCATTGGTTTATCCCAGCTTAATCTTAAGAATATGAAAGACGAATTGTATTACCGTATGGCACTGACCATGATACCTGAATTAGGGCCTGTCTGCGCAAGGTTACTGATTGAACATTTTGGTGAGGCGTCCAGCATTTTTAAAGCAAAGAAAAAAGATATCAGTGCAATTGAAGGCATTGGCCCGGTGCGTGCAAAATATCTGAAGGAATGGAATGCTTTTGCTGAGGCAGAAGAAGAAATTGCCTTCACCGAAAAACACCATATCCGCAGTTTGTTTATTACGGATAAAGATTACCCACAGCGGTTGCTGAATTGTTATGATCCTCCTACTCTTTTGTATTACCGTGGCACTGCGGACCTTAACCATTCACGCATCATTAGTATTATCGGTACCCGCAATCATACGGAATATGGGAAACAGGTTACAGAGCAATTGATCGCTTCCTTATCATCGCAACAGGTGCTGATTGTTAGCGGTCTTGCATTTGGCATTGATGCGATCGCGCACAAAATATCTGTACAGCAAAAAATTCCAACCATTGGTGTACTGGCCCATGGAATGGATACCATTTACCCATCACAACATACCCTGCTGGCAAAAGATATGCTGCTGCATGGCGGACTCATAACCGAATTCCGTAAGCATACCAAACCGGATAAACATAATTTTCCTAAACGCAACCGCATTGTGGCCGGTATGGCCGATGCTACCATTGTAATTGAAACAGCCACCAGGGGCGGAAGTATGATTACCGCAGAGCTTGCACATAATTATAACCGTGATCTGTTTGCTGTTCCCGGAAAGATTACTGATAGTAAAAGCAGTGGCTGTCTCAAACTCATACAGCAAAATAAAGCCATGATTTTTACAGGAGCCGACCAACTGATTGAAACCATGGGATGGCAGGAAAAGAAAAAGAATACAAAAAAACAAAAAGAACTTTTTATTGATCTGAGTGATGATGAAAAAGTTATTGCAGCATTATTACAGCTAAAAGAATGCACACCTTTTGATGAAATCTATTTCAAAAGCAGACTAAGCAGCAGTAGTGTGGCAGCTGCCATATTACAGCTTGAATTGAAGAATGTAATCAGTTCGCTTCCTGGAAAAATGTATAAGATGCTTTAGTCTATGGGCCTTAGACCATGGTCCCATCACTAATTATCATTCACTAAATTCAATTATCGCCGTATCGGGCATCGCAACCAATCGTTTTTCTTTTCTTCTCCAGGCAATCAGTAAAAAAGTAGCGATCAGTGCAAGGGCAGCAGGTAATAAAAATGCATACTTCAGGTTTTCGAGCCGGTTATTATAAATCCAGGCAGAAAAAATAGCACCGCTGCCAATACCCAGTTCGAGTGCAATGTATACGGAAGCAACAGCACGGCCGCGGTTTTCCGGTTTACAAAGGTCTACGGTCCATGCCATGATTGTAGGACCATTCATACCCATACCCAAACCAAAAATAACGGCACTCAGTATCACCATCGGAATAGAATGTGCAAATGCCAGAACAATAAAAGCAATTACCTGCACAGCAGAAGAACATATGAGAACAATAACACGCCCATATTTATCCGAAGATTTTCCTGCTATAAATCGTATCGCCAAAGAAGCCACGGTATAACAGGCATAAAAAAAACCTTTGTTGTGAAAGCCTACTGATACACTCAGGTCGGGCGATAAAGTAAGTACACAGCCGATGGAAAAACATAATAATAACATGATTAATGCCGGCCGCACAGAACTGGCATCAAAAATTTCTGTGCGCTTTATTTTCACCAGACTGAAAGAAAATTTTTGCGGATCAGCTAAGGTTTCTTTGATGTTATATAATATGATCACTGAACACAAAGCAAAACAGGCCGACACATAAAACATGATAGTATAGGAGAACGCAGTAACCAGATAACTGCCTGCCAGCGGCCCTATTGATGACCCGAGCGTATAGCCGATAGCCAGCGCACCCAGGGCCTCGCCCCTTCTTGATTCATGCACCACATCTGCACCATAAGCAGAAGTGGCCGTAGGTTTAAAGCCTGTAGAGAACCCATGAAAAAAGCGCAGCAATAAAAAACCGCTGACGGTGGTAAGTACAGGATACAATAAACTGCAGACAACGCAAACCAGCGAACCAAAAATCATAACGGGTACCCGGCCCACAGTATCCGTTAACTTGCCACTGAACGGTCTTGAAATGCCGGCCATTAATGTAAACAAAGCAATGATCAGTCCCTTATATTCTGCTCCGCCTAATTTGGTTAAATAGGCCGGCAGTTCCGGAATCATCATATTAAAACTTGCAGAAAATAAGAAATTACTAACGCAGAGTAACCCGAATTGAAAATTAAAATAAGGCTTGTCTGATTCAGGCGCATGTTTTGTCATCTGTACAAAACTATTATAAAATCAGTCGCCGCAGATCTACACAAAAAACCTCAGTTTGGCAGCTATATGAGCAAAGAAAAAATTTTGGAACGAATTTATCCATCCGCCTATCTTTGCACATGGCAACAAGAAATACTTCTCCCAAGAGCAAATCCGGTAAATCAAGATTATTTGGTGAAGGCCTCACTTTCGATGATGTACTGCTAATGCCGGCCTACAGTGCAGTGCTTCCGCGCGAAGTGGATATCCGCTCTCATCTTACGAAAGAAATTATTCTCAATGTTCCCATGTTATCCGCCGCAATGGATACGGTAACAGAAGCCAACCTGGCCATTGCCCTGGCAAGAGAAGGGGGTTTGGGCATTCTTCATAAGAATATGAGTATTGAAAGACAGGCCGAACAGGTGCGCAAAGTAAAACGCAGCGAAAGCGGTATGATTATAGACCCCATTACTTTATTGGTTGATGCCACTATCGGGGATGCACTGAGACTGATGAAAGAAAATAAAATCGGCGGTATTCCTATTGTGGATGCGCAACAAAAGCTGGTGGGTATTTTAACTAACCGAGATCTGCGCTTTGAAACCGATAAGCGTAGAAAAGTATCTGAAGTAATGACCAAAGAAAAACTCATTACAGCGCCCGAAGGAACAGATCTAAAAAAAGCAGGCATCATCCTCCGCAATTATAAAATTGAAAAATTACCCGTTGTAAATAAGCAGGGAAAACTGGTAGGATTAATCACTTACAGGGATATTCTGCAATTAACCAATAATCCCAATGCAGTAAAAGACAGCTTTGGCCGTTTATTAGTGGGTGCCGCATTGGGCATCACCACTGATGTGCTGGACAGGGCACATGCTCTGCTTCAGGTGGGCGTAGACGTTGTAACGTTGGATAGTGCACATGGACATCATGTAGGTGTAATAGAGACTTTAAAAAAACTCAGAAAAAATTTTAAAGGCCTGCAAATCATCGCCGGTAATATTGGTACTGCTGCGGGTGCCAAAGCATTGGCCGATGCGGGTGCCAACTGTGTAAAAGTAGGTATCGGTCCCGGTTCTATCTGTACCACCCGAATCGTAGCGGGAGCAGGGGTTCCGCAACTAACGGCTATTATGGAAGCCAGCGCTGCGCTAAAGTCAAAAAATATTCCGGTAATTGCTGATGGTGGCATCCGCTATACGGGTGATATGGTTAAAGCATTGGCAGCAGGTGCCAACGTGGTAATGATGGGTGGTGTGTTTGCAGGTGTGGAAGAAAGTCCGGGTGATACTATAATTTACGAGGGCCGCAAATTTAAAGAATACCGGGGCATGGGCAGCATGGGCGCTATGAGCCAGGGTAGCGGCGACCGTTATTTCCAGGATGTGGAAGATGATATAAAAAAATATGTTCCGGAAGGTATTGAGGGCCGTGTGGCATATAAAGGAACTTTGAGCGAAATCGTTTACCAGTACGTAGGAGGTTTGCGATCGGGCATGGGTTATTGTGGCGCAAAAAATATTAAGGCATTACAGGAAGCTACTTTTGTAAAAATTACCAATGCAGGAATGAAAGAGAGCCATGCACATGATATTGATATTACCAAAGAAGCACCTAATTACAGCAGGCGCTGATAGCGCCTTCACTTACAAATAAATTTTCGTGAAAAAAATTTGCATTGGTTTTGTTTTTTTCATTTTCACAAGTATTCATTTTTCTTTTGCACAGCCTGCTCAGGGTCATTTACGTATCAGTTTACTTACCTGTGCACCGGGAGATGAATTATATTCCATATTCGGTCATACTGCTCTCCGCATTACCGACAGTATACAGCACACCGATCTTGTATACGGCTATGGTAATTTTGATTTTGGCGACCCCGATTTTTATACAAAATTTGTAAGGGGCAAACTCAATTATTTTCTTTCTGTGGAAGAACTGCCTGCATTTCTTTATGAATACCAGGTTACCAAAAGAGATATCATGGAGCAGGAACTGCGGCTTACAGACAGCAGCAAACAGATCATCCAACAGGCCCTTACGCAAAACCTTTTGGGCAATAACCGTTATTATAAATATGATTTTTTATACGACAACTGCACATCCCGTGTAAAAGATCTGCTTATAAAATATGCCGGTTTAAAAGTGGATCAGCCACTCGTAACAACCGGAACTTCTTTCAGAGATCTTATACATGAATATGTGGACCGGGGTTATATGGGCTGGACCAAATTGGGTATGGATCTTTTACTTGGCAGCACCACAGATAAAGCAGTAAACATCAGCGAATCCATGTTTCTCCCCGATTATTTAATGAAAGGAATTAACAGTACTATTCAAACCAACCACCCGCTGCTGCAAAAAAAGATAGTACTGATTGCAAATGGACCAGATAATAAATCAGGACACAACCATTGGCCCATTTATATACTCAGCGTTGTATCCCTACTACTATTGATGGCAAGTTTTTTTCATGGCAGGCGGGCGAAATCGTTTACCCATTTTTTTGATTTTTTATTATGTGCCCTTACGGGCATGATAGGTGTATTTCTTTTATTTACCTGGTTTGGAACAGACCATACAGCTTTTTCGGCCAACTATAACCTGCTATGGGCCTTACCCACTAACCTTGCGGCAGCTATAGCTATTTGGAGAAAGCCCATGTGGTTACAAAAATATTTCATTTTCGGCGCTTTGGTGTATGGCTTGTTACTGGTAAGCTGGTATTGGTTACCACAGCAGCTGAACCCGGCATTGATACCCATTGTTCTTTTACTATTTCTTAGGTTTGCCAGGCTGGCCAAAGTATAAAGCATGCAAAAAAAATTCACTTACCAATCAGCCGAAATTGCTTATCACATAGAAGGTAATGGGAAAGCTGTTGTATTGCTGCATGGCTTTGGTGAAGACAGTGATATATGGAAAGCACAGGTTGAATTTTTAAAAGCGTATTGTTTAGTGATTGTGCCGGATTTGCCCGGTTCGGGGCAGTCGCAGATGCTTCTAAGTGAGGCGGGAGGCGCGCATAGTGAGTTTGAAGAAACGTTCATTCACGACTCATCATTCACAACGCACGATTCAAGTCTCAGGTCTCAAGAAATATCAATCGTTGATTATGCAGACTGTATATACGCTTTACTTACACATGAAAACATTTCTTCCTGCACCCTTCTCGGGCACAGTATGGGTGGCTATATTACCATAGCTTTTGCAGAAAAATATCCATCCTTGTTAAACGGTTTCGGGTTAATTAATTCAACGGCTTTTGCAGATAGTGAAGAAAAAAAGAAAACCCGCCAAAAAGGGATTGCTTTTATTGAACAATATGGCGCACATGCTTTTTTAAAAACTTCCATTCCGAATTTATTTGCGGCAAATTTCAAAGAAAATCATCCTGAAAAAATCAATGAATTAATTAGAATGGCTTCCGGCTTTACCAGTGAGGCTCTGCAGCAATATTACAGGGCTATGATGGCACGGCCCGACCGAACACAGGTTTTAGTAAGCAACCCCCTTCCGGTTCTGTTCGTAATGGGAACAGAAGATTTGGCGGTACCTTTTAGCGAAACAATCCAACAAACCTACCTGCCTGACAAATCGTATATTCATGTACTGCCCAATGCCGGGCACATGAGCATGTGGGAAGCCCCGGAAAAACTAAACCTGTTTATACTGGACTTCCTCAATCGTTAATACCTTCTTTTATGAAGATATTTTTCTTCATGGTTGTTTTATGTATCTGCTCTTTACCGGCAACAGCTAAACATGTGGCCGGCGGTGAATTATTTTATGAGTACCTGGGTGCTGGTGCCGCTCCGGGAAATAGTCTTTATCGCGTAACCCTTCGGCTTTTCAGGGATTGCTCATCTTCAGGGCCCTTGCTGGAAAATGAAATTGTTACGGTGGGTATTTATATAAATAATACCAAACTTCCGAATAATTTGCCTTTACCGCTTGTTCAGCCAATAACAACCATTTCATTGAACAGCGGCGCTTTCCCCTGTCTGGTGGGCAGTGTAAGTGTATGTTACCAGGTAGGTATTTATTCTGCCACGGTAAGCCTGCCTGATAATGCGGAAGGGTATACGCTTTCAAGAATAGGGTGTTGCCGTGTAGATTTAATTTCCAATCTTTCACAGCCCCGCAATGTGGGCAGCAATTATGTAACAAAGATTCCCGGCACGAATACCCTTCCTTCAGGACATAACAGCAGTCCGCAATTTAATGTAAGAGATACGGCATTGGTTTGTGCCAATAAATCATTTACGCTTGATTTTGGCGCTATAGACCCTGATGCAGATTCACTCAGCTATTCTTTATGCGATGCCTACACATCGATCAGCGGAAGCAATAATGCACCGCCTACTACTAATCTCAATCTTATTTCCGTTCCTTATTTATTTCCTTTTAATGGAAGCTTTCCTTTAGGGTCGAAAGTGCAAATTAATAAAGGCACCGGAATCATTAGTGGTATTGCCCCTGCGCAGGGGCAATACGTAGTGAATGTTTGCATTACAGAATGGAGAAATGGCAAAGCGTTTACTGAGCACCGTAAAGATTTTATTTTAAAAGTGCAGAACTGCGATTTTGTAGAAGCGGTCTTGCCTGATAAAATTATCCATTGTAATGATTTTACGGTGCATTTTGAAAACCAATCTACCTCATCCGCCATCACTTCTTATCAGTGGAATTTTGGAAATTCATCGGCCGCTTATAATTCATCAAATAATCCCACCGTGGATTATACATACACTGACACCGGAAGATATATTGCCCGGTTAATGGTTACCGGACCAAAAGGGTGCGTGGGTGAAGACAGCACACTTGTACTGGTTTATCCCGGATTCAAACCAGGTTTTACCATTACAGGGAATTGCTATTTCAACCCGTACCAGTTTAGAGACACAACCTTTATCCGATATGGAGTTGTAGACAGCTGGCGATGGGATTTTGGTGATGATACAACGAATGCCGATACCTCTAACCTTAAAAATCCAACTTACCTGTATGGTGCACCTTCCACAAAAAATATTAGTCTTGTGGTAACCAGCAGTAAGGGCTGTATCGACAGTTTGCAAAAAAGTCTTTCAGTAAATGATAGGCCCCTGATTCAACTGCCGTTTAAAGACACGCTAATTTGCAGCATAGACACCCTTGCTATACCTGTTGGTAACACAGGGGTTTTTTCATGGCAGCCCAACAAAAATATTATTGGCGCCAATACAGCCATGCCTTTGGTATTTCCTAAAGATACTACCCGGTATATTGTAACGGTAAATGATAAGGGTTGTATCAATTCAGATTCTGTAACCGTGAATGTGCTTCCTTTTATAAAAGTAAACGCGGGTAATGATTCCATTATTTGTACAACCGATGCTATACGGTTACATACCGTTAGCCAGGCGCTGGGTTATCAATGGACAAGTTCTTCGGGGGAACAGGTGGCCAATGAAAAATATCCCCTCGTAAAACCGTTGGTGAATACCCAATATTACGTAACCGCTAATCTTGGAAAATGCCAGCACCGTGATACAGTGATAATAAAAGTTGTTTCTTACCCTGTAGCCGCAGCAGGACCAGATGCTGCCATCTGTTTCGGTAACCGTTTACAACTGCAGGGTACAGTGGCGGGTTCTTCCGTTCAATGGATGCCTGCCGCATCTTTATTGAATGCCAATACAGCCAGACCCATTGCGGGTCCCGCGAAAACAACCAGTTATATATTGAGCGTATCCGATACTTTGGGTTGCCCGAAAACAGTGAGAGATACCATCCTAGTAACCGTTGATCTGCCAGTTATGGCTGATGCAGGAAGAGATACGGTTGTTCTTCCCAACCAGCCTCTGCAGTTAATGGCATCGGGCGGACAACGATATATCTGGAGTCCGGAAACAGGCTTGAATGATCCTTCCATTTTTAACCCGGTTGCCATATTAGATGACAGGGTTGATTCAATAAAATACCGGGTACGCGTTTTTAATGCCAATGGCTGTTATGGAGATGATGATATGGTAGTAAGGGTATTTAAAACCGGTCCTGATATTTTTGTTCCCTCAGCTTTTACACCCAATGGTGATGGAAAAAATGATCTTTTAAGACCGGTAACTCTGGGCATTACCAAACTTATTTATTTCAGGATCTATAACCGGTGGGGGCAGTTGATGTATAGTACCAATGAATCCGGTAAAGGTTGGGATGGTGTATTCAAAGGCATACTTCAGCCGTCGGGCACCTATGTTTTCAGTGCTGAAGGATCGGATTATCTTGGTAAAACCATTTACAGGAAAGGAACGGCTGTACTCATACGATAATATTTCTTTCTCTTACTGCAAGCAGCAAAAACTACCTTATCTTTCTCTACAAAAGATGTTGCAACTCCGTTAAATAATGGCTTTTTAAATAAGGCTTACTTAACATCCTGTAATTTCATACATCTTTACATAACAGCCCTCAAACAATCCGGTATTATGGTACAGGCTTGTTTCAGACCTTTGAACTGGCAAAGCTTTATGAACCTGAAGAAGTTTTTTTTTATTTTTTCAATGATCCTCTTATGTGGTCATGGAGCTTTTGGAGCACATCTGAAGGGCGGTTGGATCCAATATTTGTATATAGGTCCGGGCGCAGCTGCCAATACTTCCAAATACCAGATCATTGTGCGCCAATACCTCTCGTGCAATTCCAATGCACAACAAAGAGATACTGAAGTTTATTTAGGTATTTTTAATGGCTCTACGAATCAACTACTCAATACATTCACTGTACCCAAAACAGGGTCAGTGAATGCGAATAAAACCGATTATAGTCCCTGTTTGAATACAAAACCTCCGGTTTGTTATATCATTGATATTTATTCCACAACGATTGACCTACCTGATCTTCCAGGAGGAATCGTACTCACTGCTCAAAGGTGTTGCCGTATTGTGGGTATCGAAAACCTGAGTGCTCCTTCTGATGATTATGGAGTTAGTTATACCACGAAAATACCAGGTACTATTAATAGCATTAATTACGCAAATAATTCAAGTCCTGTCTTTGCACAAAAAGATACTGTGATCGTATGTTTTAATTCTCCCTTTATACTGGATTTTAGTGCAACGGATGCAGATGGTGATAGTTTAACCTATATTTTTTGTACAGGATTAACGGGAGGGTTTAATAACAGGAGTAATCCTTCTGACCCACAGGCGTCGAAGCCTAATCCTCCGAGTAATCCTCCTTACACACCTATCAATTATAGCAGTGGTTATAATGGGTCATCCCCAATGGGTAATACTGTAAATATTGATCCTCTAACAGGCATCATATCAGGTATTGCACCGGGCACTACCGGCGACTATGTTATAGCGGTTTGTGTAAACGAGTTCCGAAAAGGCGTACTCATCGGTTCAACAAAAAAAGAAATTCATGTGGCGGTTGCCAATTGTTCCCTTTCGGCGGCAACTTTAAAACCCAGTTATATTACCTGTAATGGAACAACCCTGAGTTTCGAGAATCAATCAACCAGTTCCAATATCACATCTTATCTATGGGACTTTGGTGTGCCTTCACTTACAACAGATACCTCAACCAGTCCTACACCTACTTATGATTACCTCAAGAGTGGAAAGGATAGTGGCACATATACCGTGAAACTAAAAGTTTCTTCCGCCGGTGGCTGCCAGGATTCCGCTACTACCAATGTATTTATATATCCGGGGTTCAAAGCTGATTTTACGGTGCAGGGTACCTGCTTTCTCAACAACTATAAATTTTTTGATGCAACGGTTTCTAAATATGGAAAAGTAAACAGCTGGCGTTGGAATTTTGGCGACAGCACTACGCTGGCTGATACGGCACATTCCAAAGATTCTGCCTGGCAATATTCATCAGCCCGTACTGTGAACGTGTCACTAATTACAACCAATAGTAAAGGATGTATTGATACGGTTAGCAAACCGATTACCATACTGGATCGCCCCATTCTTAGCCTGCCATTTAAAGACACGCTGATCTGCAGTAATGATAGCTTACTGCTTAAAGTGAATAGTAATGGCGGAACCGTTTTATGGACACCCATGAATGGACCCAATAAAACAAGAATACTAAATCCTGCTTCTGCAAACCCGCTAGTTTTTCCAAGGGATACCACAAAATATTATGTATCCGTTAATGATAATGGTTGCGCAAATACAGATTCGGTTATGGTAAATGTGCTGCAGTTTATCTCTGTGAAAGCCGGTCTGGATACGGGTATCTGCCGGTTAGATACTTTTCGCCTTCACCCGATCAGTGATGCACTTAGTTATGCATGGACGGCATCCACCGGAGAAAAAATAGATGCTATCAAATATCCGGTAGTAAAGCCTTTAATCAATACCAGGTATACAGTAATTGCCAACCTTGGGAAATGCCAGGCAAAAGATTCTTTGCTGGTAAAAGTGGTTCCTTATCCTGATGCTGTTGCGGGTGCTGATATGACAATATGTTTTGGAAGCCGCGCACAATTGAGTGGTGCAGTTACGGGTTCTGTTTTTTACTGGACACCCACCAGTTCCCTCATTAATGAAAATACATTGAATCCCATAGCCGGACCAGTAAGAACCACAGCCTATGTACTTACGGCAACAGATACCATTGGTTGCCCAAAAATAAAAACGGATACCATTATTGTAACCGTCATTCCCACGGTGGTTGCTTATGCGGGCAGGGACACAACCATTCTTCCTGATCAGCCTTTGCAGCTGGGAGCTTCCGGCGGCACTATGTATAACTGGAGACCTACTACCGGTTTAAATGATCCGACTATACAAAGCCCAATTGCCATACTAAACAGCAGCATTGATTCGGTGATCTACACAGTAAGGGTTAGCGACAATGGCTGTTACAGTGAAGATCAGGTAACCGTAAGGATATACAAACCAGGAGCCGATATCATTGTACCCACTGCCTTTACCCCCAATGGTGATGGAAAAAATGATATAGCGAGGCCGTTAACTTTTGGCATTACCAAACTTACCTATTTCAGTATTTACAACCGGTGGGGACAACTTCTCTATACTACTACAGAAATCGGTAGAGGATGGGATGGTAGCTTTAATGGCATCAGTCAGCCGAGCGGCACTTATGTATACCAGGCGCTGGGCGCGGATTATTTAGGCAATACTGTTTACCGGAAAGGAACGATTGTATTGATAAGATAATTTGTAGCTACGGAGAGGAATGCGAAACAGCTTCTGTCTAACATTTTACAACTATCTAAAACTAACAGCAACAATTCGCCCGTCACTGCGAGGAGGAACGACGAAGCAGCCTGTGTCGTGCATTTCATAACTATTCAAAATTAACAGCAACACATCACCCGTCACTGCGAGGAGGAACGACGAAACAGCCTTTGTCGTGCATTTCATAACTATTCAAAATTAACAGCAACACATCACCCGTCACTGCGAGGAGGAACGACGAAGCAGCCTGTGTCTACCTTTTCACACCTAACTATATTTAATAGCGCAGATTGCTTCGTCGTTCCTCCTCGCAATGACGTTAATAGTTTTTGTTCCCTGTTTCTCCGTTCCCTACCTTCGCCGCAGATTAATATTTTATGAATAAAATTATTTTAATTACAGGTGCTACTTCGGGTTTTGGAAAAGCAATGGCAGAAAAGTTTGCCGCTGCCAACTGGAACTGTATCCTTACGGGCAGAAGAGCCGACAGGCTGCAGGCATTGGCTGAATCATTACAAACTTCCTATGGCATACAGACACTACCACTTGTTTTTGATGTGCAAAACAGGAAAGAAGTATTTGCTTCGCTTGAAAATTTACCTGCAGCATGGAGCGCTATTGATGTACTGGTAAATAATGCCGGACTGGCATTGGGCCGGGATAGTTTTGATAATGCCAATCTTGACGACTGGGATACCATGATGGATACAAATGTAAAAGGCATGATGTATGTAACTAAAGCGGTGCTTCCTTATATGACGGTGAGAAAATTGGGGCATATCATCAATATGGGATCTGTAGCGGGTAAAGAAGTTTACAAAGACGGCAATGGTTATTGCGCAAGTAAATATGCGGTAGATGCCTTAAGCAAATCCATGCGTATCGACCTGTTACAACATAGTATTAAAGTAACTGCCATACACCCCGGCGCTGCGGAAACGGAATTTGCCATTGTGCGTTTTAAGGGCGATGCATCCAAAGCAAAACAGGTGTATGAAGGATATACACCGCTATCTGCAGAAAATATTGCTGACATCGCTTATTATTGCGCCACACTACCAGCACATGTTTGCATTAATGATTTAGTAGTTACCTGCACGGCACAGGCTGATGCCATTTACTTTCATAAATAAAAAAAATATGATCACCGCTATCCAGCAATTTATCGACATCTGGGAATCCGAGACCGCATCCACGCTTGTCTGTTTCGGCCATCTCACAGATGATAGTCTTACCAAGGAACTTTTATTTGAGTATCGCACAATAGACCGCATCACCAACCATATTGTGGACTGCGCCGCCAGTATTCCCAAAGCTGCTGGTCTTGAACTCATCCATGAAAAAGAACAATACCCAAGTGTTGCCTCTTTAATATCAGGCTATACAAAAGCTTCAGATAAAGTAAAAGAGGCCGTACTTCTTTTGAATGATGAAGATCTTCAGGAAGAAATACCGATGTACGGTGAGACATGGAAAAAAGGATTTGCCCTTTGGGTAACCGTTGCACACCAGGCCCATCACCGCGGTCAGCTAACTGTATTAATGCGTATGGCTGGATTAAAAGTGCCTGGTATCTATGGGCCCGCTAAAGAAGAATGGGAGGAAATGAATTTTCCGAAGGCGGATTAGAGGGAAGTTAAAAGTTAAGAGTTGAAAGTGGTTTTATAAATCGCCACTTTACACGCTTAACCGATTTTTCGAATTCCTGTATTCTTCCCAAATCTCTTTAACCACTTCGGCCGCAGGTATGATTTTCTTTATCAACGCGCTTACCTGACCAATTTCAAGCTCACCTTCATCGAGGTCTCCTTCAAACATACCTTTTTTTGCACGACCCTTTCCCAGTAATTGCTGTAATGCTTCTTCCGATTCCCCATGCATTTCTGCATAACGCACTTGCTCAGAAAAATGATTTTTTAATAGCCGTACCGGCATTAATTTTTTCAGGCTCAGCAGGGTATCGCCTTCTTCGGCATTAATAACCGCCTGTTTAAAATCCTTATGGGATGAGGCTTCCGGTGTACATACAAACCGGCTGCCCACCTGCACGCCATCCGCACCTAATACCATAGCGGCGAGCATCTGTTTACCGGTAGCAATTCCACCGGCTGCAATTAAGGGAATATGTACTGAAGCTTTTACGGCAGGTATGAGTATCATAGAAGTGGTTTCTTCGCGGCCATTGTGTCCGCCTGCTTCAAAGCCTTCGGCTACTACTGCATCACATCCCGCCTCTTCTGCTTTTACTGCAAACCTGCTGCTGCTTACCACATGCACTACTGTAACGCCTTTGTCTTTTAAGTAGCCCGTCCATAGTTTTGGGTTACCCGCACTAGTAAAAACAATGGGCACTTTTTCTTCGGTAATAATCTTCATCAATGTTTCCACATCAGGATACATTAGCGGAATATTTACACCAAAGGATTTACCCGTTGCTGCTTTACATTTTTGAATGTGTTCTTTTAATACGTGGGGATACATGCTTCCTGCGCCAATTAATCCCAAACCACCAGCATTACTTACGGCGCTGGCTAATTTCCATCCGCTGGCCCATACCATACCGGCCTGTATAATGGGGTATTGGATGTTGAAGAGGGCGGTGATGGGAGTAGTCGATAGTCTATTGTCCATAGTCAAAAGTTTACTTAAGTGAATCTTTCAACTTTCAAATCATTTTACAAAGAAGTTCCTATTCATAATCTTATTTTCTGAAGACATCTTACTGGATCATTCTATGGGCAATGGATATACCATCTACCCAAAATCTATTTCGGTATTGTCCCCGATATTCAAACTTCGGCTCAAACCCTTTACAGATGCATCGCTGCCGATAAGGGAATTATCCAATACCACTTCATAAAGATTTGTATAGGAGCCAATGATACTATCGCGTACAATGGAATGTTTAATGGATGTATTGGCACCAATGGCCACATGAGGCCCTATAATAGAATTAGAAATATCGCAACCCGGAGCAATGCTTACAGGGGGTATGATAATGGTATCTTTAAACGTATGCTCGTCTGCAATATTTCCACCAAATTTTTTTAATAAAGTAGCATTGCTTTCCAGCAGGGTTTCTTTCTTGCCGCAATCAAACCAGTTCTTCACTTTAAAAGCCTGGAACTTCGCACCGCGCTTGATCATGCAATCAAGTGCATCCGTAAGGTTGTATTCACCAAAGCTCCGTATATCTTCTGCAAATAAATGATGCAGGCACTCAAATAAAAAATGCGTTTCCTTAATCTTGTATAAACCCACCAGCGCCATATTACTTTTAGGTATGGCAGGTTTTTCTACTACCTGATCAATAAATCCATCTTCACTGATAGAAGCCACGCCAAAATTGCGCGGATCATCTACTTTTTTTATACCGAGCATACTGTAAGGGCTATTCACCATTTCTTTCACATCGTATTCACAGATCGTATCGCCTAATGCAACAAATACCTCATCGTTTCCTACAATATTTCTGGTGAGTTCTATCGCATGACCCGTGCCCTGCCTTTCGTTCTGAAACACAAAATGCGTAATAAGATCGGGATAGGTTTGCTTAACATAGTCCTGGATTTTTTCACCCAGATAGCCCACAATAAAAATAAATTCGTTGATACCCGCTTCATGTAACTGATCTACGATAAAACTGAGGATCGTTTTACCGGCAATAGGAATTAAAGCTTTGGGTTGTGTATAGGTATGTGGCCGCAACTTGGTTCCTGCACCGGCCACCGGGATAATCGCTTTCATGGGGGTCATTTATGTTTGAAAAGTTCTGTACCGCTATTTCACCGCTTCTGTATTCATGTCAGACACATTTTCAAGAGGTCGAAAATAGGAAAATCTGCCAATAGGGCAAGGTTTGGGGAAAAGTACCTCTGATAGGGACAACTATCAAGGTCCAGGATGAAAAGAAACAAGCTGCCATGCCCCTGATCTTGGTTTCTGTTCCTTGTTTACTGATTCTTGTTCCCTGTACCTTGATTCTTGTCTCCACATCTTATCTTTGCCGAAAATTGAAACGAATGCAAAGAGATGAATTGGTTTTTGACTTGATAAAGCAGGAGTTAGAAAGACAACGCCGGGGCATTGAACTCATTGCTTCAGAAAACTTTACCAGCCTGCAGGTAATGCAGGCGATGGGTAATGTTATGACCAATAAATACGCTGAAGGATACCCGGGCCGCCGTTATTATGCCGGCTGCGAAATAGTTGACCAGACAGAACAACTGGCCATAGACCGTTTAAAACAAATTTTCAATATTGAATATGCGAATGTGCAGCCGCATAGTGGTGCACAGGCAAATGCGGCCGTGGCGCTTGCTGTGCTTCAACCCGGTGACGCAACATTAGGACTTGACCTCAGCATGGGCGGACACCTTACCCATGGTTCTGCTGTTAACTATAGTGGTAAATTATACAAGCCCCATTTTTATGGTGTAACACGTGAAGGCGGTGTGGTAGATTATGAAATGCTCGAAGCAAAAGCCCGTGAAGTAAAACCCAAGCTCATTTACTGCGGGGCAAGTGCCTATAGCCGCGACTGGGATTATGCACGCATCCGCAAAATAGCAGACGAGGTAGGTGCATTGGTAATGGCAGATATTGCACATCCAGCGGGACTGATTGCGAAAAAATTATTAAATGATCCTTTTGATCATTGCCATTTTGTTACATCAACCACACACAAAACCTTACGCGGACCCCGTGGTGGCATCATCATGATGCGAAAAGATTTTGAAAATCCATGGGGATTGAAAGATGTAAAAGGAAATATCCGAATGATGAGCAACCTGATGGATATGGCAGTGTTTCCGGGCATCCAGGGCGGACCGCTGGAACACGTGATTGCTGCAAAAGCCATTGCCTTCAGTGAAATATTGAGTGATGATTTTACGGCCTATGCCAACCAGATTAAAAAAAATGCACAGACTTTAGCGAAAGCGTTGGTAGCGAAAGAATACCAGATCGTTAGCGGTGGTACAGATAATCACCTGGTATTAATAGACCTTCGTAATAAAAATATTAGCGGTAAAAAAGCAGAACAGGCATTGGTAGCTGCTGATATAACGGTTAATAAAAACATGGTGCCCTACGATGATAAGAGTGCCTTCGTAACTTCAGGCATCAGGCTGGGAGTTCCATCCATTACTACACGGGGAATGACAGAACAGCATATGCAGTTCATCGTGGATGCTATTGATAAAGTATTAATGAATGCGGATAATGAAACCATTATTCAGGATGTGAGGAAAAACGTGAATGGGTTTATGGAACAGTTTGTTTTATATCCTGAGATGGGTTAAAACAATTAATAAGGTTGCAAATATCTCTGTGAAACGCTGTGTTGAAAAAATATTTGAAGCGTATTGATTACAGAAATTTTGAAGAATAGACTCATTCTACACAAAGGTTCACGGGGAAAGATAAAAAATTACATATATGATACAACGATTACAAACATTGTGGCTATTGTTTGCTGCGGCATTGGCTTTTACTACTTTACAAATTTCTTTTTTCAGTGGCAATATCATGGTTGAGAATGCAAAACAGTTCCAGCGGTTTACCGGCATGAACCATATGTTGTTGATGACATTGACCGTGGTGGTAGGCATCGGCTCGCTCATAGCCATTTTTTTATATGGCAACCGGAAATTACAGGGTAAGATAACTGCCGCTTTAATGGTGTTATCTATTATTAACCTCGTGTTTTATTATTTGCAGACGAATAATTTTATACCGGCTGAATGGTCATTTGATATTACCGTTTTAGTGGCATTCGCCATTCCTTTTTTTCTTTTCCTGGCCATACGGGGGATTTTTAAAGATGAAAAGCTGATTAAAAGTATTGACAGGTTGCGCTAATTTTTTTACCACACATTAGCTAGAAAATAGGAGCCGCAGTTTCGCAGATTAGAAATAAACTGTGCCTCTGCGGCTTTACTTTTTGATTTAGAGGAACTGCCCCGTATAACTACTTTTTATTTTTTTGAGGCCTGCCGGAACACCTGCATATACTAAGTTGCCACCTGCATCGCCCGCTTCTGGGCCGAGGTCGATAATCCAGTCAGCAGATTTTATGATATCAGTATTGTGTTCAATAACAATCAGTGAATGCCCCTGCTCTATCAACGCATTAAAAGAAGCCAGCAGCTTTTTTATATCATGAAAATGTAGTCCCGTTGTTGGCTCATCAAAAATAAACAGTACATGGCCAATACCTTTTCCTTTTCCCAGGAAGCTGG
Source organism: Chitinophagales bacterium (assembly GCA_038222655.1). GTDB lineage: Bacteria > Bacteroidota > Bacteroidia > Chitinophagales > Chitinophagaceae > Sediminibacterium. The sequence continues at coordinate 22,857 of JBBRHM010000012.1, forward strand.
CAAGTTTTACCCGCTGGGCCTCACCACCACTCAGCGTATCGCTGCTCTGCCCAAGTTTGATATAGCCAAGACCCACATCCTGTAAAGGTTGTATGGCATTGCGGATAGATTTTTCATCTGCAAAAAAAACAATGGATTCATCCACGCTCATGTTCAATACATCGTAAATGCTTTTTCCCTGGTATTGTACTTCCAGTACTTCTTCTTTAAAGCGTTTGCCACCGCAGGATTCACAGGTAAGATGTACATCTGCGAGAAATTGCATTTCAACCACCTGTTCACCTTCGCCTTTACAGGTATCACAGCGGCCTCCGTCTACGTTGAAAGAAAAATGCTTGGGTAAAAAACCACGCATCTTCGATAAGGGCTGTCGTGAATACAAGTCGCGGATATGATCGTACGCCTTGATATACGTAATAGGATTACTACGTGATGATTTACCAATCGGATTCTGGTCCACCATTTCTATCTGTGTAATATAATCGATGTCGCCGCTAATATTTTTATGTAAGCCAACCTTCTCAGAAAACTCACCTTTCAATTTACGTACTGCAGGAACCAAAACCTGTTTTACCAAAGTGGTTTTACCACTCCCGCTAACACCACTCACTACACACAAGGTGTTTAAAGGAAAAGTTACTGTAATATCTTTCAGGTTATTCTGACGGGCATTTTCAACAGTAATGCTCCTGTTCCATTTTCGTACCAACTTTGGTGCATCAATACTTAGTTTTCCTGTGAGGTATTTACCAGTAAGGCTTTCAGGGTTAGCGGTTATTTCCTTATAATTACCAACTGCCACCACTTCTCCGCCTAAATGCGAAGCAAGCGGACCCATATCAATAATATAATCTGCTTCACGCATCATCATTTCATCATGCTCTACCACCACCACTGTATTTCCCAGATCGCGCAATGATTTTAATACACTAATCAAACGCACCGTATCCCTTGAATGTAAACCGATAGAAGGTTCATCCAGTATGTATAATGAATTGGTAAGGTTACTGCCAAGGCTTCTTGTTAACTGAATACGCTGGCTCTCGCCCCCGCTTAATGAATTGGCGAGACGATTGAGTGTAAGATATCCGAGTCCCACATCTATCAATGTTTGCAAACGCTGGTGAATTTCAATTAGTATTCTTTTCGCAACCTGCTTATCATGTTCAGATAATACCAATGCATCAAACCATGTCTTCAGATCTTTTACCTGCAGTTCACACAATTCACCAATATGTTTGCCACTTACTTTTACATACAGCGCTTCCTTGCGTAAGCGGTAGCCATGGCAATCGGGGCAATTGGTACGGCCGCGATACCTGCTTAGTAAAACACGGTATTGTACTTTGTATAAATTCTGCTCAACCTCTTTAAAAAAATCATGGATGCCCTGTGCATTGCCTGCACCTTCCCATAATTGTTTGTATTGCTGTTTGGTGAGATCGATGATGGACTTATGAATAGGAAAATCAAATGTACCAGCAGATTTAATAAACTGTTCGCGCCACCAGCCAAGCTTTTCGCCCTTCCATGGCGCTACTCCCCCTTCAAACAGACTAAGTCTTTTATTGGGAATCACGAGATCTTCATCAATTCCCAATACCTGGCTAAAACCTTCGCAGGTAGGGCAGGCACCGTATGGATTATTAAAAGAGAATAAATTTGGTACCGGTTCTTCAAACTGCAAACCATCGAGTTCAAATTTATTACTGAAGTGAAGCAGTTTTGTACTATCCACCTCAATATACATTTCTCCTTCCCCCTCGTAAAAGGCGGTACCGATTGAATCGGAAATACGATGTAGGTCATCTTCATCAAATGTTTTGGTTACGATGCGATCTACGAGAACAAAAGTCTGAAGTTTGGTGTCTGGCGTTTGCAGTTGTTTTTTTAAGTCTTTGTCGGTTAGTTCCAGTAAGTCCTCAATCCGGGATATCACACCAGTCTTCTCACTGCTCACTTTTAACTCTCTATCATACATTCTCGAAAAACCTTTTTGCATTAGTATATTCAGTTCTTCGCGTATTTCTCTTTTTACATGTTGTTTAAATGGAACAATGATCATCACTTTAGTGCCATCCCGCATATGCTTTATGGCATTGAGTACATCGGCCACATCATCTTTCTTCACTTCCTTACCACTTACCGGCGAAATGGTTTTGCCGGCACGCGCAAATAACAAACGCAGGTAATCATAAATTTCGGTCATGCTGCCAACCGTACTCCGTGGTGTTCGGGTAATCACTTTTTGTTCAATGGCTATTGCGGGGCAAAGCCCTTTGATATAATCCACGTCGGGCTTTACCATGCGGGCCATAAACTGCCTGGCATAAGCGCTGAGACTTTCCGCATACCGCCGCTGGCCCTCTGCAAATAAGGTATCGATGGTGAGTGAGGATTTACCGCTGCCGGATACACCTGTTACTACTATCAACCGGTTACGGGGAAAGGTAACCGTTACGTTTTTTAAATTATGAACACGTGCACCTTTTACAAGAATATTACCCGTATCATCGGTTACGTTTTGCAATTTGGGAGACTTTGTTTTTGTTGCCATTCTATCAGTAAAGGTAAACACTTTAGTTTCCGTTAAGTTTAGAAGTATGGAATTGAGCGGTCAATTTTAACTGTCATTGTTACTTTAATTAAAGAAACGGCAACATACAGCAATCCATAAAAAATGTGTATAACCCTTACCCCCTTAAACCATCTTTTCCACAAAAGAAAACTGATATGAAAAGATGTATAATTTGTTATTGAAATGTAAGGAGTTAGTATTCAAACACTCAATATAAAGTTTATCACTATCTGAATTTTGGAATAAACCTGGCTCAAAAACACAAGCTATGCGAACATTAGACCATGTGTCTGATACTGATTTGATTTTAGCCTTTCAGGATGGCCATACAGAAGCCTTTGAATGTCTTATCTACCGTTATAAGGACAGGATTTTTTCGTCCATCCTTTTTTTTGTGAAGGATAACTATCTCGCCGAAGACCTTTTTCAGGATGTTTTCATAAAAATTATCGACACGCTTAAGAATAAGCGGTACACAGATGAAGGCAAGTTTCTTCCCTGGGCATTGCGGATTGCACATAATCTTTGCGTGGACTATTTCAGAAAAGTAAAACGTACACCTGCTATCAGGACAAGCGATAACAAAGATATTTTTGAACTGCTACAGATTGCGGAGGAGGCTCCCGATAATAAAATTATGCAGGGCCAAAGTCATGAACGTGTACGTAAAATGCTTAACCTGTTACCGGAAGAACAACGTGAGATTATTATACTGCGCCACTATGCCAATATGAGTTTTAAAGAAATAGCTGTCATCACCAATTGCAGTATCAACACGGCTCTTGGTCGTATGCGGTATGGTTTAATTAATCTTCGGAAGATGATGGTGGAGAAACAGATTGTGCTGTAAAGAACAGAGAATACTATATCGGTGTTACGGTTAGCTATTACTTTTTCGTTTGTTCATTCCTTACTTAACTATTTTCCAAAAGCATCTTTACCACATTGCAGCCATTTGAAATATTCATGGGCATCAGGTGTATAGCCAACAGGATTATTGAGAAGTCTTTCTTTTGTATCCAGTATCACGTATAGTGGTTGGGTGGTCTGATTAAAATTCTCTGCCTGAAATGTGGCCCACTTATCGCCAATGGTTACTAAGTCCTTCGAATTTCCATCTTTGGTTTTATAATTCATGATCCGCTGCTCAGCAGGAAGGTTCTGCCTGTCATCAACATACAAGGATACAAGTATATAATTCTCTTTGATATAATTGTATACCTCAGGTTGTGTCCACACATTTTCTTCCATTTTGCGGCAGTTAACACAGGCCCAGCCGGTAAAATCTATCAGCAAAGGTTTGTTCTGATCTTTTGCCATCTGCAAAGCTTTTGCATAGTCGTTAATCACGTTGGCTTCCAACCCTTTTCCCCGAACATTTTCTTTTCCGTAAATACTATAACTGAATGGAGGTGGAAAGCCACTCAGCAACTGGAGATTCGCATACTTTGTTTGTGTAACCCCTGGCACCAGGTATAAAGTAAACAGCAAAGCCAGTACCCCCATCATTTTGCGGCCACTGCTTATTTTCATTCCTTTATAATCATGCGGCAGCCTGAGTACCCCGAATAGATAGAGTGTTAACCCGCTGCCGATGAGTATCCATACACCAATAAATACTTCACGTTTCAATAATCCCCAATGCTGAACAAGATCTGCGTTGGATAAAAATTTAAACGCCAGTGCGAGTTCTAAAAACGCGAGTACTTTTTTTACCGTATCCAGCCAACCACCCGATTTTGGTAAGGATTGCAACCAGTTAGGGAAAATAGCAAACAAGGCAAAAGGCAATGCAAGCGCTAATCCAAAGCCTGCAAGCCCTGCACTAAGTTGCCAGGCCCCACCGCTCAAAGAGCCTACCAGTAAGGATCCCAGTATGGGACCGGTACAGGAAAAAGATACTATCGCCAAAGTAAGGGCCATAAAGAAAATGCCAAACACACTTCCCAACCCGCTTTTCGAATCTGCTTTACTGGCAATATTACTGGGCAGTGTTATTTCAAAATAGCCAAAGAAAGAAATGGCAAAAAAGATAAAAATGATAAAGAAGATTACGTTAAGCGTTGAGTTAGTGGAAATATTATTAAATATTTCCGGCCGCACATTTCCTAAAATATGAAAAGGTACACTGGCCAATAAATAAATAAGGAATATAAAGAAACCATACAACACACCATTACTGATTGCCTGCTTTCTGCTTTCTGCGCGTTTGGTAAAGAAGGATACAGTAACCGGTATCATGGGAAAAACGCAAGGGGTAAGCAAGGCAATTAATCCGCCCAGAAAGCCGAGGAAAAAAATAGATAATAACCCGTTACTTATCAGATCGGTTTTCTTACCGCAATCCTGTAAAGGGTGATCAAGATCTATTGAGGATAATTTAATTCTTGCAAATTCTTCTGATGCTGCCAATCCTCCTTCCAAACTTACTTCGAAAGGTTTTTCGGAAGCAATGAATTCGCCCGTTTTTCCCAGGTAGGCCGTGATGGTTCCTTTTAGAGCCGCAGGAACAAATCCATCAATTTGCACCTGCTGCCTGATTTCAATAGCACCAGCATAGACATTTACTTTTTTAAACACAGCATCGTTAATGCTTTCAGGTGTGCCGCCGAAAATGATAGCGCCGGGCATTTTTGCATTTTCATAAGACGGTACAAACTTTATAGGTTCCAGTCCTTCAACAGAAGGATTACTGCCATATACATACCAGCCAGACGGGATTGTTGTACGGGCAGTAAGTTCATATAACCCTTTACTTATTTTCTTCGCCTGTGTTTGCCAATGTAATAAGCTGTCGGTTTGCGCACTCAAAAAAATGCATGCCAATAAAGCAACAGATAAAATGAATAATTTTTTCATTGCACAGTTAGTTTTGGAAAGAAGCGATTGGCTATTATTCCAGCTTTAGCTCGAAAGATTTTTTAACGGGGGGTAAACATTTGCTATCATTACATACCATGTACTCGACGGTACCACTCAGGTTTGTTTTGATACCCCCTTTCACTTTTACCGTCTGAATAAACTGTACTTTATCTGAGTAATACAGCACATTGGTGTTGAAATTTTTGTCGAAGACTTTTTCCAACTTCCCTTTTTCTTTGGCATTTGTTTTTGGAACAATTACCAGCGGATTGGTTTTAAATTTAATGGAGGTGGCAATCGGGCCTCCTTTACCTGTATTCTGGGAATAAATATGCCAGGGACTTTCCACATCTGCTGTTACCACAACTTCATATACACCAGCTGATTTTTTCTTTGCTTCATAGCTCCACTTTACAGGACCCTGGTTCTGTCCAAAGCCTACTGCCCCTATTACAATAAACAAAACGGCAAAAATGATCTTTTTCATAAAACACAACTATTTAACCTCTTTGACGAAATAAACTCACCTAACATACATACGGAATTGTTAATTCAACCCTAATAATTGAAATACTTTTCTACCATCAAGATTACTCATGGCTGGGGAAGAGGCCCTTTCAGGATGTGGCATCATACCAAATACATTATTTTGTTTATTCCGGATACCCGCAATATTCCTGATGGCCCCATTTGGGTTTGCCGAATTGTCGACACTACCATCTTCATTACAATAATGGAATATTACTTGTCCATTAGCTTCCAGTTCATTCAATGTGGCCTCATCTGCATGATACCTGCCTTCACCATGTGCAACCGGTATTTTCAACGCTTCCCCATCCCTGTTTTTTATAAAAACATTCTTACAGACAAATTGTTGATTGGCATTCTGCAGTAATACACCCGGCAGCAACCCGCTTTCACATAAAATCTGGAAGCCATTGCATACCCCCAATACTTTACCCCCCTTATTCGCGAATTCGATAACACTCTGCATCATAGGGCTAAAACGTGCGATGGCTCCGCAGCGCAGGTAATCACCATAAGAAAAACCGCCTGGTAAAACAATGCAATCATCGGTGGTGAACATACTCAGATCATTGTCTTTATGCCAAAGCATGATCACTTCTTTACCTAAATCCTGTTGCAGGGCATCCTGCATATCCCTGTCGCAGTTAGATCCGGGAAAAACGACAACGCCAAACTTCATAAATTCGTTTTTTGTATATAAAAGCTTACTTAAGTTTAGGACCAAAGGTAATGTCTGACCCGTTAAGGCAGTTAATTTTTAATGAGTATCCAGTTATTATATACCAGCATCCCAATGGCCAGCCAGAAAAGTATATTGGGTAATATCAATCGCCGTGGCCAGGAAAATGCATTGGAGGCAAAAGCCGCAAGGGGCAGGAGGCTCATGAAAGCAGATTCAAGCCCGGCCTGTAAAAAAATAAAAGGAATAGGCAATAATATGATCAGCATACCCATCATAACTCCCCAGTTCTTGCGTATCTGTATCGCCATCCGTTGAATGGTCATTTGCCAGCAAATTAATCCTGCCACCAGTGTGGCCAGTAAAACAGATAACCCGATAATCAAAGGAACGTTCCATGCATTCACCGGCAGGTTCCACTTAAGATAGGGAATAAAAGAAGTAAATGACGCCGTTTGATCCATTAAAAACAAAAGCGAGAATAAAAAGTAAAACGGAAGTAGTATACCCATTAACAATATCACCCATTCTGCCAGGTGGAATGGCCGTACCACGGCCAGTGCAAATAAAACTACCACGATTAAAATAGCCGTTGGGTGATAGCATATAACAGAAAGCCCAACAATTAATCCTGTGTTAAATAGCAAAGTTTTGGGTGAGGGATGATTGTATAATCTACTCAGTTTAATGAATAACCAGATCACTAAAAAATTAGCGGCCAGCGCCGATGAGAGGTTGCACCATTGAATAAGGATTCCCGATAGCAAAACATACGACATAGCAGAGGTATAGGTATTCTGCTGAAACATGCGCAGATCGCTCAATACCATATTCAGCCGGATGGCCTGTAATAAAAGAATAAAATGATACAGCACAAACAAAGCCGTTGCAGAAAGACCAGAAACATAGGCTTTTAAGAACAGAGAAAAAACACCATCATTTGTATTGGCCACAACAAGCGGTGCATTTACAAAAAAATGAAGATGCACGCCAATACTTAGCATGACAAGAAAAAAAATATTGACTATCGATTTATCTCTGAATAAAAAAACCACTGTAATAATTAAAATTCAAGTTTAGCAAAACAGGTAAACCCACGGTACTGGCAGGGAACAATTACTACGCGCGAACCAATTTGTTTGGCATGGCGCGGCATAAAATCGTATCCTTTATCCAGGTTTTTAAAAGTAGGATTTCTATCTACCTGCCCTGATGGGGAAATACTCTGGTCAGAGAGGATCATGGATCTTTTTTCCTGCACATTAAAAATAAAATGAAGTTTGTCGCCCATATTCAACATACCATATCCTATAAAATTATCCGTATTATCATCAAACTGCGATTTACGGATCACATTGCTCCACTCCATTTTACCGTTAGGTTCAAACGAGATCACTGCTACGTTATCGGCAAAATAGCGGGTAAGCGAATTATTGTTATTATAAATACTGGAACGCCACCATGGATAGTAACCTATCGGGCTGTTCCATGAATAATAATCTACCGGCGACCAGTAAGGAGAGCCATACAAATAATCCCAACGGTTAAGGGTATTGCCGCGCGAACTGGTATAGGCAGATTCTGCCACCACAATAAAGCCCCCATCGTTTCTTATAATGATATTCTTGAGAAAGTAATCATTAAAAGCACTCTTTACGTTTCCGGCTCCTCTCGCATCTTCCCTGAATTCATCAGAAAATAAAGTGGTTGCATTCAGCAACTCTTTATTCTGTGTCTTATCCCAAAGAGTATAATATAATCCTTCAATATTACCCCGACGGGCTTTGCTAAGGAAAGAAGTAATCACATAATGCTTATTTACATTATCGGCTTTGATTCGAACATCATCCAGATAAATACCAGACAATTTCAGATCTACGTTTGAATAACTATCAGACAAAGCGGGTTTAGTAATGAGGCTGATTTTATTAATATTATCATTGGAAGAAGTTCCGGATGCTTTTATACAAACCATATCTCCCTCATTATCCAGCGTAAACTCCGAAAGAAAATCATTCCGCAGTGGCATACTGATACTTAGTCTTGTTTTTTTCTGTAACACCATGTCATTATTAAACAGAGAAGTGGTAAGTACATGCACCTTATCATTACGGGTATTAATCTTGAAAACCATAATCTGTTGTTTATCTTCACTATTGATAACAGAATAGATTTTATTATTGGCAGAATAATTAATGTTATCGGTAGAATCCAGTTGAACAGGCTCGGTTAATTTTTTACCATTGGCATCCAGCTTAACAGCCATACAATACATGATGCTGCGTTTCTGGTATTGGTAAATCATGTATAAATAATCGGGATATTGAATGAATTCGGTGTTTAATACCCGGTAGGTGAGAAAGTCCAGCTTTACTTTATCAATCATTTTCATATCGCCGTTATAAACAGCCATATAATGAAGGTCACGGTAATTTTTATACACCAGTATTTTGCCGTTCATTTTTCCAACCACTTCAAAATTTAGGGTACGGGCATCATCTTTGTCGGGTTCAGAATACGTTATTCTCTGACTAACTGCATGCGAACTGGCAGTCAGTAAAAAGGCAAAAATAATAAGTACTTGCTTTTTCATTTATTCTACGGGATTTATACTTTCAAATGTACGGGTTGTAGGGCTTTTGGGTAGCTAAATTAACAGTAGGGAGTCAAGAGTTGTCTTTGTCTTTAAGATTTGGCAGCGGGGATTGAATTTACCTATACATTTGTTAAATATTTCCTGTTTTAAAAGCACTAACCCTCTTTGTGTGAGTAAGAATTTTAATAAGGTTACTTCTGCCGGGCTGATCATAGCATTGGGAATCATTTACGGTGATATCGGTACCTCACCCCTTTATGTTTTAAATGAAATTATCATCGGGAGAGCCATTACCGAAAAACTGATTTTGGGCTCCCTGTCCTGCATTATCTGGACACTTACTTTACAAACCACCGTTAAATATGTAATCCTTACCCTCAAAGCCGACAACAAGGGAGAGGGAGGCATTTTCAGCCTGTATGCATTGGTACGCCGCCGTGGTAAATGGCTGGTAATACCTGCTATGCTTGGCGGCGCCGCCTTACTGGCTGATGGTATTATTACACCGCCTATAAGTATTACTTCTGCAGTGGAAGGTTTAAAGCAAATAACTGCTTTTAGAGATATTCAACAAAGCACCGTGGTAGCTATTGTAATAGGCATTATTACGGTCTTGTTTTTTATGCAGCAATTCGGTACCGCTTCTCTTGGAAAATTATTTGGACCCATCATGACCCTTTGGTTTGCCATGTTGGCCATCCTGGGGTGTGGACATTTATTTGATGATATCAGTATTTTCAAAGCCCTTAATCCTTATTATGCCATTGAACTGCTAACCACTTACCCAAAAGGATTCTGGCTATTAGGCGCCGTTTTTTTGTGTACAACCGGTGCAGAAGCCTTGTACAGCGATCTTGGTCATTGTGGGAAAGGCAATATCCGCATCTCATGGATTTTTGTAAAAACAGCACTGATATTAAACTACCTCGGGCAGGGCGCATGGCTATTGGCCAATTACAGCAATCATACTTTTACGCAGGAGGCAATTGACGCGGGTTTTAATCCTTTCATCGGTATGATGCCCCAATGGTTTAAACTGGCAGGTATTCTCATATCTACTACAGCAGCAATTATTGCCAGCCAGGCACTGATATCCGGCTCGTTCACTTTAATCAGTGAAGCCATGCGGCTGAATCTCTGGCCAAAAATGAAAATTAATTATCCTACAGAAGAAAAAGGACAGTTATATATACCAGGCATTAGTCTGTTGTTGTTTATTGGTTGTATCGGCATCGTTCTCTATTTTCAGAAATCGTCTAATATGGGTGCCGCGTATGGCCTGGCCATTACCATGTGCATGATCAGCACTTCTATTCTTTTTGCTAATTTTCTCGTCAGCCGCAGGGCCAAATCGGCATGGATATACCTGTATCTTATTGTGTATCTTACTATAGAAATCTCTTTCCTGGTAGCCAATCTTAAAAAGTTTTTAAATGGTGGTTATGTTACCCTGATTGTAGGAGGTGGTTTATTTGCCGTAATGTATGTATGGTTCCGGAGCCGTAAAATTAAAAACCGCTATGTTGAATTTGTACGGATGGAACATTATATTCCCATGATTCAGGAACTGAGTAATGACCGAACGATTTCCAAATATGCTACACACCTGGTTTATATGACCAGTGCCAATAACCCCAAAGAAATTGAGCATAAGATTATTTATTCCATCCTTAATAAAAAGCCCAAACGCGCTGATATATACTGGTTCGTGCATGTAGACGTGCTGGATGATCCCTATACCTGCGAGTATTCCGTTGAACATATTATTCCAAATGATATAATACGTATTGAATTCCGCTTAGGGTTTAGGGTAGAACAGCGTCTAAATCTCATGTTCCGTAAAGTGGTAGAAGAACTGGTAAGTAATAAAGAAGTAAATATTACCAGCCGCTATGAAAGCCTTGAAAGAAATAATGTGGTAGGCGATTTTCAATTTATTGTACTGGAAAAATACCTTAGCCAGGATAATGAATTACCATTTCTCGAAAAGATTGTCATGAAATTATATTTCTGGCTGAAAGAAATCAGTCTTGGTGAAGAGCGGGGCTTTGGACTCGATCCGAGCAATGTTACGGTTGAGAAATTTCCATTAATCGTTGCGCCCGTTGCAAAATTCCCCCTTAAACGGGTTTATTACGAAGGAACCGATTATGAATGAGAGAGATAACACCTGAACAATTACACAGATGGCTACAACAGGAAAAAATATTCCTGGTAGATGTTCGCGAACCTTATGAACATGATGAATTTAATATTGGCGGACACCTGATTCCACTCGCCACTATCATAAGTATGGCTGATACGCTCCCCAAAGAAACACCCGTTATTCTTTATTGTAAAAGAGGGATCCGCAGCCAGATTGCCATTCAGAGGCTACAGAATAAATTCGGATTTACTAATCTTATCAATCTCAAAGGTGGCATGATGGCCTGGAAGAAAATAATCGGCTAACGTATAACCCTCTGGTACATACAATACATTCGCAGTAACTTCCTCGCGAACGTTTGGAAAATATATTTGAAAAAAGTAAAGACTAAAGGCTGTTGTTTCCTAAAATAAAACACGGAACTTGAGACATATGTCGCCCACCCTGCTATATATCATCATCGGTTATCTTGTTTTACTGGCGGTGGTTTATTTTGTGCAGGACCGTTTTATTTTCAAACCAGAAAAATTACCGCAGGATTTCCAATTCAAATACGATGCACCCTTTAACGAATTATTTTTTGATGTGGCACCCGGCATCAGCATTAACGGCTTGCATTTTTATTGTAAAGAACCCCGCGGACTGATCCTGTATTTTCATGGTAATTCAAGAAGTATTAAAGGATGGGCCAGGTATGCGATAGATTTTTACCGGTATGCATATGATGTGGTGCTGGTAGATTACCGGGGCTTTGGAAAAAGTACCGGCAAAAGAAGTGAGAAAGATATGCTGTCCGATATGCAGGTAGTGTATGAAAAATTATTGGAGAAATATCCTGAGCAACATATACTGGTGTATGGAAGAAGCCTCGGCAGTGGCTTTGCAACCAAAATTGCCGCTGATAACCAACCCCGTTACCTTATACTCGATGCACCGTATTTCAGTTTTATTAAAGTGGTGGAACGCTTTCTGCCTATTTTACCACACCGCTGGATATTACGGTATCATTTACATACAGATAAATGGATACGGAAAGTTAATTGCCATACCTACATTATTCACGGCACAAAAGACTGGCTTATTCCCATCCGGCACAGTGAAAAACTGCAAAGCCTGAGCCCGCATACAATAACCCTTATCCGCATCCATGGTGGCCGGCATAATAACCTGCCTTCATTTCCTGAATACCACAATTTTATCAGGGACATTTTGAAGGATTAAAGGAATTGAGCATTAATCATTAAAAGCTTAGCTACTCGCACATCTTAACTTCTTTAACTTTAGGGCGTGACAATCCCAAAAAAATATTTTCGTTGGCTCAAGATCATACTTATCGTTTATGCTTTAACCGGCATTGTATTCTACTACCTGCAGGATCGCTTACTACTGCATCCCATAGCAGTTAGTGCAGACAGCAGCTATCATTTTGCACAACCGTTTAGTGAGGCAACTATCGTAGCAGATGAAAAAACCTCCTATAACATTATACAGTTTGCTGTTACTGATTCACTTAAAAAGGGGCTGGTTATCTATTTTCATGGGAACCGTGAAAATGTAAGCCGTTATGCAGAATTTGCTGTCAACTTTACCCGTAACCATTATGAGGTATGGATGCCGGACTACCCAAGCTTTGGAAAAGCTACCGGCACATTATCTGAGAAGGTTATGTATGATGAAGCTTTACAGGTGTACAAATTGGCAAGGGTAAAATATAAGCCTGAAGAAATTATTATTTACGGAAAATCAATGGGTACAGGCATTGCAGCTCATCTTGCTTCAGTACGCGATTGCAAAAGATTAGTGCTTGAAACACCTTACTATAGTTTACACTCTTTACTGCGCCCTTTCCTTTTTTTGTATCCCTTAAACCTTTTGATGCATTATAAATTACCCGTTAATGAATACCTGCGCAAAGTAACGGCACCCGTGAGCATTATTCATGGAACGGATGATGGGGTGATCCCTTACGGGAATGCGGCAAGACTGAAAGAGATTTTAAAACCCGGTGATGAATTCATCACCATCCAGGGTGGTTCGCATAATGATCTGAATACATTTCCGCTGATGCAAAGAAAATTGGACAGCTTATTAGCCCGGTGATTTTGCATGTATCTATCTTAACTGGCATCTTTACACCGGCACTACATACTTGCTTTTATTCTTATTGATATTACTGGGTACAGCAGCAATAATTTCCTGCCTGATAATCTCTATCAGTTTTTTCTTTACAAAATCCCTGTGTACCACAATGCTCACTTCCCGCATGGGTGCAGGACGTTTAAAATAACGTACCTGGGCCAGTTGTTTATTCGACATCCCCAGCGTGGCCAATTCAGGCAAAATGGTAATGCCATCATTCATATCCACCATACGCCGAAGGGTTTCAATACTGCCGGCTTCATAATCAAAGTGACCAGCCGTGCGGCTTGCTTTTCGTAGCTCACATAAATTTATGATCTGGCTTCTGAAACAATGCCCTTCTTCCAGTAACCACAATTTATTAGGATCAATATCCTGCGGCAGCATATATGTTTTTTTATAAGCTGAATTCTTTTTTGATACGTATACCATCAGCTCTTCATAAAATAATACATGCTCTTTTATACCGGCTTCCTGTAAGGGTGTAACCAGTATGCCCATATCTATGCGGCCGGCACGCAGCTGCGAAATGATAATATCTGTGGTGAGTTCATTTACAACCAATCTTACCAACGGATATTTTTCAGTAAAATGTTGTACAAACAGTGGAAGCAGGTAAGGCGCTAATGTAGGAATGATGCCAATCTTCAGCTCCCCGGATACCATATCTTTTTTAAGACTCACCAGTTCATCCATCACATTCTTTTCAGAAATGATTCTCCTTGCCTGTTCAATCAATTCAGCACCAAGTTCAGTCGGTATAACCGGTTGCTTGCTGCGGTCGAATATTTTTACCCCTAGCTCTTCTTCCAGTTTATGTATCTGCATACTTAAGGTAGGCTGTGATACATAACAGCTGGCAGCCGCACCCGCAAAATGCCGCACAGTATCCAATGCGATAATATATTGTAATTGAATAAACGTCATTTTAATAGTTTTTGTCTATGAGACAATAAAATTAATTGATTAGATTGATGAAGCAACACAGGTATTATTTTGAAACCAATATGGCCCGAAAATGGATGTGGCTTTTTTATTTTCATAGCTTACATTTCTTAAGTAACTTAATTTAAAATTCAAAATGACCGCTGAAGAAAATTTCGCTCAACTCGCTCTTGTATTACCGCCGGCGCCCAAACCGCTGGGAGTATATAAACCCTTACTCATTGATGGTAAACATTGTTATGTTTCGGGGCATGGCACGGTACAAACAGATGGCAGTTTACTTATTGGCCGTATTGGCGAAAACATGACCATGGAAGAAGGCAAACTCGCTGCCAGGCAGGTGGGTTTGGCAATACTTGCTACCCTGAAAAGCAATCTGGGTTCTCTGGATAGAATAAAACGCGTGATCAAAGTATTGGGTATGGTAAACTGTACCCCGAATTTTGAAAAACATCCGTTTGTGATTAATGGCTGCAGTGAATTATTTGCAGCAATATGGGGTAATGATAATGGTGTAGGCGTAAGAAGTGCTGTGGGCATGGGTTCTTTGCCAGGTAACATTCCCGTAGAGATAGAAGCTTTATTTGAACTTCATTAATGAATGTTTATGGATTGGTATCTGATCAACAATATCGATGCTATCGATTCGCCGGCACTTGTTGTTTACCCGCAAAGGGTAAAAGAAAATATTGACCGTCTGGTTGCGCTTGCGGGTAATGCAAACCTGCTTCGTCCGCATGTAAAGACCAATAAAATGGCTGAAGTTTGCTCCATGATGCTGGATTCGGGTATAACGCGTTTTAAATGTGCCACCATTGCAGAAGCAGAAATGCTGGCCATCATCAATGCACCTGATGTATTACTGGCACATCAACCTGTAGGACCAAAAGCGGCAAGGCTTTTACAGCTGGTGAAGACATTTCCCCGTACCCGTTTTTCTGCCATCATTGATAATCTGCAGACAGCGCTCGCTCTTTCTGAATTATTTTCAGCTAACAGTATTTGCCTGGATGTATTTATTGATCTCAATATTGGAATGAACCGCTCCGGCATACTGCCTGATAAAGCATTTACGTTATTTAACGACTGTCAATCACTGCCAGGCATCTGCATTGTTGGTCTGCATGGATATGATGGACATGTTCGCGAAACGGATCTTACTCAAAGAACGCAGCATTCTGATGAATCTTTTGAAAAAATAGAAGGCTTACTCAAAAAAATAGCCGCCATCTCTTCACAGCCTCTTCAGATTGTTGCGGGGGGCTCTCCCAGTTTTCCCACGCATCTTAAACGGAAAGGGGTTCAATGCAGTCCGGGTACCTTTGTATTTTGGGATTGGGGCTACAAACACCTGATACCCGATGAACCTTTTGAATATGCAGCATTAGTGATAACGCGAATCATTTCAATTATTGATGAACAAACCCTTTGCACCGATCTCGGTCATAAATCTGTAGCCGCTGAAAATCCCTTACCCCGTGTACATTTTCTCAATGCAACAGATGCTGTTCCTGTTGGCCAAAGTGAAGAACACCTGGTGGTAAAAGTTACCAATAGCGCTACCTGGAAAGTTGGGGATGTATGGTATGGTGTGCCCGTACATATTTGTCCTACGGTGGCACTATATGATTCAGCAGTCATTGTTGAAAATAATAAAGTAATAGATAACTGGAAAGTAATAGCACGCAGCAGAAAAATATCGGTGTGAGTGGTGAGTAGGCAGTGGTGAGTAAAATTAAACTAAACAGGTAACTCTCAACAACTCACTACTCACTACTCACCACTCACAACCCCAACCCAATTAAATAATGTTTATCATCGACGCCCATCTTGATCTCAGCATGAATGCCATGGAGTGGAACCGTGATCTGCGCAAAACAGTAGCGCATATTCGTGAAACAGAGCAGGGAATGAAAGATAAACCTGATCGTGCCAAAGGAACCGTTTCCTTACCCGAATTACGCAAAGGAAATATTGGTTTAGTGGTCGCCACGCAAATCGCCAGATATGTTGCACCTGGAAATTCTTTACCGGGCTGGCATTCGCCAGAACAGGCCTGGGCGCAAACTCAGGCACAACTTGTATGGTATACAACTATGGAAGAAGCCGGAGAAATGGTACAGATAAGAAATAGGAAGGACCTTGAACATCATTTACTGTTATGGAACAATGATAAACCGAATGAGGCAAAACCTGTTGGCTATATACTAAGTCTGGAAGGCGCCGATTCACTCATAACGCTTGATCATTTACATCGTGCTCATGCAAGCGGACTAAGGGCTGTGGGTCCTGCACATTACGGCCCCGGCAGGTATGCCAATGGAACCGATGCTACAGGGCATTTGACTGATCATGGCAAAGCCCTGCTGAAAGAAATGGAGCAACTGAATATAATTTTAGATGCTACGCATTTATGTGATAATGCATTTTGGGATGCCATGGAACTTTTTGATGGAACCATCTGGGCCAGTCATAACAACTGCCGCGCATTGGTTGATCATAACCGGCAGTTCAGCGATGAAATGATAAAAGCACTCATAGAAAAAAAAGCGGTTATAGGGGGCGCCCTGGATGCATGGATGATGGTGCCGGGCTGGCAAAAAAACATTTCAGATCCTTTACAAATGGAATGTAACCTGGAAAAAATGATTGATCACATGGATCATATCTGTCAAATAGCAGGCAATACCTTACATATAGGTATCGGAACCGACCTGGATGGAGCTTTCGGAAAAGAACAATGCCCCTATGACCTGGAAACCATTGCTGATTTACAAAAGATTCCGGCTTTACTTAACAAAAGAGGCTATTCAGAGGCTGATTGCGAAAATATATTACATGGCAACTGGCTTAGGTTATTAAGAGCTACATGGACATAGTTTGTTTATTCTGTTTCTGTAAGCGTTACTTTATTTGCAGCAACTTTCAGTGTATGCTTCACGCCCACTTTTAACGCATAATTATTTTTTTCATGACTTACGGGAAAATCATAA
>JBBRHM010000013.1:0-39210 GCA_038222655.1 Chitinophagales bacterium
CTACGCAAGGAGGGGAAAGAATTTTGTTTCCCCTCCCTATAAAATAGGGAGGGGTGGCCAGCGAAGCGATGCCGGGGTGGGTAAAAAAACTTATATATGGAAGACGAACTAAATAACGAAACCTCCAACCCCTACCTAAAAGGCCGTGGTGCGCAATTCAACCCTAAAAACCGTTTCCTGAAAAATGACAGGATTCGTGAACAGATAGAAAGTATTGATGACTGGACAGAACCCAATTCCGCTACCGTTTACCTGGAAGATAATGCCAAAAGCATTGTAAATAAAGTGGATAGTCCGGATGTGGGTATGTGGTACAGCATGAACCCCTACCAGGGTTGCGAGCATGGCTGTATTTACTGCTATGCCCGAAATGTACATGAATACTGGGGTTACAGCGCAGGACTTGATTTTGAACGCAAGATCATTATTAAAAAGAATGCCCCCGAACTGCTACGTAAATTTCTCATGCATAAAAATTGGGAATGTGTACCTATCGGTTTAAGTGGTAATACGGATTGTTATCAGCCTGCGGAAAAAAAATTTGAACTCACCAAACAGATACTGGAAGTGTGTAATGAATTTAACCAGCCGGTAGGAATGATAACAAAGAACGCAGGCATATTGCGTGATACCAAACTATTGCAGGAAATGGCGAAGAAAAAATTAGTGAGTGTATTGGTGAGCATCACTTCTTTTAATGAAGATCTTCGGCGGGCAATCGAGCCACGCACTACCACAGCCAAACAAAGATTACGGGTGATTAAAGAATTAAGTGATGCGGGTGTGCGTGCCGGTGTAATGTTAGGGCCGATGATACCAGGATTAAATGAACATGAGATGCAGCGAATAATGGAAGCAGCCAGTGAGAACGGTGCAACATTCAGTGCCTATACTTTTATACGGCTGAATGGTGCGATCAAACTGATTTTTCATGACTGGCTATATAAAAATTTTCCTGACCGTGCCGATAAAGTATGGCACCTGATAGAAACGGGCCATGGTGGTAAAGTAAATGATACCCGATGGGGTGTACGCATGCGCGGTGAAGGGCCGATCTCTGATCTTGTAAGGCAGCAGTTTATTAAATACAATAAAATTTATAAATTGAATGCAGAGAGATGGGAGTTAGATTGTTCCCAGTTTAGAAGGCCCGGAGAGCAGGGGAGGTTGTTTTGAGGAAAAAAATAATCCAGTAGTGTTGTAACTTCACCGTTATGAAAACAATTGGCCTCATCGGCGGCATTTCCTGGCTGTCAACTATTGAGTATTACAGAATTCTCAATCAACTGGTAAACGATAAACTGGGCGGCATGGAAGCGGCTAAGATTATTGTGTACTCTGTAAATTTTGGTGATGTTAAAAAACTTACAGAAGCGAATGACTGGGATGGTCTCGCAGTTATGATGCGCGATGCTGCAAGGCAATTGGAAAAAGCCGGGGCTGATTGCCTGCTTATTGGTGCGAACACCATGCATAAGATAGCTGATACCATTCAGGCGGCAGTCCATATTCCTTTAATACATATTGCCTCAGTTACGGCAGAAGCGATCAATCAACAACAATTAAAAACGGTTGCACTGCTCGGAACCAAATATGTTATGCAGCAAGCTTTTTATAAAGACAAATTAGCGCAACAGGGAATCGCTACTATTATTCCGGCACAGGATGATGTTGACTATATCAACAATGCTATTTACTCAGAATTCGGAAAAGGATTATTCCTGCCCGAAACAAAGACACGTCTCCTGCAGATCATTGACAGGCTTTCAGAACAGGGTGCTTCAGGCGTTATTTTTGGCTGTACAGAAATACCTATCCTTATTCAACAGGATGATTGCAATATCCCTGTTTTTGATACTACGCAGATACATGCGGCGGCCGCAGTAAATTTTGCATTATTATAGCTGGTTAGTTTCTCATCTGCCTGAAGCGTACCAACTGTTTATGATGGTAGGGAATCGGCCTGTTATGTGATATTGCCGGAATCCATCTTGGGGAATCTTTTATTATTCTGAGCACAATGTCATTAAACGCAGGATGAAAAGGGTTATTGATATTTACATCTTTTACAATGCCATCCTCACCCACAATAAAATCAACACCCACAGCAGCCATGTCGCCATTGGTGATATTGTAATTGGCTGGCCAAAATAATTTTCTTTCCATGTATTTTGTCCAGGCGGGTATTCCGCCAGGGAATATAGCCGGCTGGCTTTTATCTGTTGTGTCTGTCATTGGTGAACCATCTTCTGCAAAATATTTTTTATCTACCAGCCTGCCATTATCATAGATCTCTGTTGCACTTAGTTGGCCATTGTGATGAAAATACTGCCATTTGCCATGGTTCAGGTTGATAGGGTTTAACCGTCCGGCTGCAGCTATAGCCCCATCTTCAAACCAGCTAACCTTAACCGCAGTGCCATCCGGTTTATAGTCTGTTGAATCTGACAGGTAGCCAGTTTTATGCCAATGAAGGGATATGCCCTTCTCTACATCATCATCGAACATGGTTGAATCCTTCATGAATTTGTTTGGATGGAAGCCCATCCACAAACCCTGTTTTTTATTGTTTATATATTGCCCCGTAAGCTCTATAACACTGTTTGGATACAGGTAATAAAAAAAGCCATTTTTTATTTTACACGCACTGTCTTTGTACAACCCGCGCATTTGTAATTTTCTTTCAAAAATAAAATAATCATGGCGCACCCAGCCGGAATCTGAAGGCTCTATCAGTGCATAAATACGAGCAGTGTCAGCAGCGCAATCCTTTCCATTATAATCCAGAAATTTTTCTATCTTTTGAGCATATAAACCTGTAACAAAGAATACTAAGATCGATAGCAGAAATATTATCCTCATATATCGAATTTAATAAAATATTGGTTATATGCCAATACCGGGATGAATGTTTTGTTCCGTGAACGAATGCTTTATCTTTAGACATATGGCGTTATTTTTGGCTGCACAGAAATACCCTTGCTTATTAAACCGGAAGATTGTAAGATTACTGTTTTTGATACAACACTCCTGCATGCAAAGGCTGCTGTTGATTTCGCGTTACAAGGTGAATCGGTATCCTGAGTAAGACATCTTTTTTTTGTACTTTTACTTCTCCCTCAAATCATTTTATGAAATACCGCTTATTAATTCCTTTTGTTTGTCTATTTATTTTTTGCAATGATGCAAGTTCTCAAACAGAGGGGGACCTATTTTTAAAAGCAGCCATTACCAAATGGATCCATGCTAAGGACTATACCTTAAAAGCGGCTACGCTGATGCCCGAAGAGAGCTATAGTTTTAAGCCAGTTGTAGATGAAATGAATTTTGGCGAGCAACTGGTTCACCTGTATGATAATATTATTTGGCTTACTTCAACTTATCTCACTAATATACCCAGCCCCGCTTCCAAAATAAAGGCTGCTAATTTAAGCAAGCAACAGGTAATTGATCGGTTGAAAATTGGGTATGAATATGCCGAAAATGCGTTGAGAGATTTTGATAAACATCACTTAGCTGATTCGGTTACCTTCTTTGCCGGTCCTATGAATAAATTACAGATCATTAATCTCCTTAACGATCACCAGACACATCATCGGGCACAGGTGTTGGTATACCTTCGTTTAAATAGCATCAAGCCTCCGGATTATGTAGGCTGGTGATTCATAGAACGACAGAGTAAACCTACCTATTCTTACATTGTCAGGTTTATATAAAGTAACCGTTGTTTTTAATTTCTGAATCTAACTGTTATCTTTAATAACAACCCTGTTAATGACTCCATTCAAACGCAGCTTATCGCTTACTACCACTATTGCAATTGTAGTAGGAGGGGTTATCGGTTCGGGTATCTTTATGAAGCCTGCTTTGATGGCATCACAGCTGGGCTCGCCTTTATTATTATTGAGTGTATGGGTTGTAGCAGGGTTAATCACTTTATTCGGCGCTTTATCCAATGCGGAACTCGCAGCTATGTTTCCTGAAACAGGCGGACAATACGTATTCTTCAAAAAAATTTATGGAGATGGTTTTGCTTTTTTATACGGTTGGGCCGCATTTGCTGTTTTTAACTCAGGTGGTAATGCTTCCATTGCTTATATATGTGCACAATACACTGATTATTTTGTTGCGCTTCCAAAATTTAGTTCGGTTACCGAACATTCCGTACAACTGCATATTCCTTTTATTGGAAATATCTTTCCTCTTGACAATATAGGCGTTAAAATACTTACCATTTTTATTATCGTATTCCTTACCTGGGTTAATTACCGCAGCCTGAAATATGGAGGCGCACTTCAACGCCTGTTTACTGTTTTAAAAGTAGTAGCCATTTTATTACTCATAGGCGGGGTACTAAGTTCCGGTAAAGGATCTGTGCATAATATTTTTACAACATTGCCCTCTGCCCCAAAAGGATGGGATCTGATGGGGGCTTATGTAGCAGCCATAGCGGGCGCTTTCTGGGCTTATGATGGTTGGAACAATATCACATTCGTTGCAGGTGAAGTAAAAGACCCGCAAAAAAATATTCCCCGAAGTTTATTTGCAGGATTATCTTTTTGCATCATCATTTATGCATTAATCAATCTTGCCTATATATATGTACTACCCATTGGTCAACTGGCACATGCTTCTTTTGTGGCTTCCGATGCAGCAAAAGTTGCCTGGGGCGCTATTGGGGCAACGGTTATTGCCCTGATTGTTATTATATCCACTTTCGGAACAACCAATGCCAATGTATTGGCTACAGCCCGCGTTACTTTTGCCATGGGTGAAGAAAACCCATGGTTTAGATGGGCAGGAAAAGTGCAGCCAAAATACCAGACACCAGGCAATGCTTTATGGCTAAATGCTGTATGGACCCTTGTACTGATATTGAGTGGCTCGTTTGATATGCTTACAGATATGCTCATATTCGTGAGCTGGTTTTTTTACGGAATGAGTGCACTGGGTGTATTGATTCTGCGGCGAAGAATGAAAGATACCCCGCGCTTCTACAGGGTTTGGGGTTATCCTTTTGTTCCGCTGGTATTTGTTGGTTTTACATTTTTCTTCCTTTCTACCACTTTATATACGGATATTCAAAATTACCGGCATGGTTCTGCCCCGGTAATCAATGCTTTATTGGGAACGCTGATTACCTGTATTGGAATCCCTGTCTACTTCTTTTCCAAAAAAACAAAATGATAGTCAGCTTTCAATGCTAAGCTTTATTTTCGCTTCAAACGGGGATATATGGAGGATGTGATTGAAGCCATAGGAAAATTATTTTTATTAATAAACGGAACTCGTCCAGACAGGATTGAAAAACTACCCCAAAGCGGTAGTGACCGTATCTATTTCCGCATCTATTGGGGTGAAGAAACTTTTATTGCCACGCATAATCTTAACCAGCGCGAAACCCAAACCTTTATTTATTTCAGCCGCCATTTTACCAATGCCGGTTTACCTGTGCCTGCGATATTGGGTGTGAATGAGGAAGATACTATTTATATACAAGAGGACCTTGGTACAGAATCATTACTGAATAAGCTGGAACAGCATGGGCATCAGGCGTATGCATATGGATTGTTTCAGAAAAGCCTGACCGAACTGGCCCGGGTACAAATACTGGGTGATAAAGATCTCAATTATGATTGGTGCTTAACGGCAAAAGAATTTGGCAAGCAGGCAATCATGAGTGACCTGTTATATTTTAAATATTATTTTTTAGATACACTGCAATTGCCTTACGATAAACAGGCGATGCTTGATGATTTTGAAGCATTGAGTAACTATCTTACCCGCGCGGACAATAAATATTTTATGTTCCGCGACTTTCAGAGCCGCAATATTATTGTGAAAGATGATGCTGTAAATTTTATCGATTACCAGGGAGGAATGAAAGGTGCGCTGCAATATGATGTGGCTTCTTTACTATGGCAGGCCAAAGCAGAATTAAGTGAAGAATGGAAAGACGCATTACTGGAATATTATATGAACCAGGTTGATGCATTATTAGAACAGCCGGTTAACCGCATTAGTTTTGTAAGTCAATACAATGGATATGTGCTGATCCGTTTATTGCAGGTGATGGGCGCCTATGGTTTCAGGGGGCTGTTTGAACGCAAAGCACATTTTCTTTCCAGTATCCCCCTGGCATTACGCAACCTTAAATTTTTTATCGAGCATAAAAAAATGGGTATCATAACCCCTGAATTTGATAGGGTATTGCGCCTGGTGGTGGCTGATGAAATGATTCAACGTTTTCAGCCCACACAGGCAAATGAACTAACACCGCTAATGATAGAAATAAATAGTTTCAGTTATAAAAAAGGGATACCAGCAGATAACAGCGATAACGGAGGGGGTTTTGTATTTGATATGCGTGGCATTCTTAACCCCGGCCGTTTTGATGAATACAAAACATTAAGTGGTAAAGATAAATCAGTACAGGACTTTCTCGAGCAGCGTACCAAAATGAACGAGTACCTGAATAGTGTATGGGATCTGGTAGATATTACGGTGGAAGAATATTTGAAAAGAGGCTTCCACCATCTGATGATCAACTTCGGATGCACAGGCGGGCAGCACAGAAGTGTATATGCTGCGGAACAAACTGCAAGGCATTTGCGTAATAAGTATAAAATGAAAGTGGAACTGGCACATACCAATACAGAAAACTGGGTAACTCAACTCCCAACCCCCTAAAGGAGCGTTGGTAATTTGCTACAATAATTACTGCATTGAAAATAAATATCGAATGTTGAAATCAATTTTTTTGAATGCCACAAGCTAACGCCTCCTTCAGGGAGCCGGGCAGTATTCGTGCTATGCTGCTCTCTGCCGGCTTAGGTTCCCGCTTAAAACCGTGGACAGATCATCATCCCAAAGCACTGGCGGTGGTGAATGGCAAAACTTTACTCCAGCGGAATATTGAATACCTGCAAAAACATGGTATTCATGAATTGATTGTAAATGTGCATCATTTTTCAGAACAGATAACGGATGTTATAGCCAAAAATAAAGGCTGGGGTAGTGATATTATTATTTCTAATGAAACAGCGGAAGTGTTAGAAACAGGCGGGGGCCTAAAAAAAGCAGGCTGGTATTTTGCCGGTCAAACGGATTTTGTGTTGATGAATGTAGATATACTTACCGACATGAACCTGTCGCTTATGATACAACAGCACCAAAGTCAAAAGCCACTTGCCACATTGGCTGTTAGCCAACGTGAAACATCGAGGTATTTTTTATTTGATGATGATGGAATTTTATCCGGATGGAAAAATGTCAAAACCGGTGAAGAAAGAATAGTGCCTATGCGTAAAGGTCTTATTCAAAAAGCGTTTAGTGGCATACATGTTATCAATCAATCCATTTTTTCTTTCATGAAGCAGGAAGGAAAATTTTCCATGGTGGATGTTTACCTGGATCTCGCAAAGGAACATATCATTACTTCATACGATCATACCGGTGCCAAACTGGTTGATGTTGGCAAACCCGAAAGTATACGCAAAGCAGAAGCTGTTTTTACCCGATAGTCCGTCCCTATTTCGATATTATGAAACGCATCTATCCAACTGAAAACCTAAATCAGTAATTTTACAGATGCCACAACAATCCTCTTCAGCCATTAGAAACGTAAGTTTTGGAACAAATGTGCGGGTAATAGAACCCTGTAATTTGTATGAATGCACTATTGGTAATGATGGCTTCATTGGTCCCTTTGTTGAAATACAAAAAGGCGTTGTTATAGGCGACAGGTGTAAAGTGCAATCACATAGTTTTATTTGCGAACAGGTAACCATAGGAAATGACTGCTTTATCGGTCATGGCGTTATGTTTATCAATGACGTTTTTGCTGAGGGTAAACCTGCCGGTGATAAGGTTTTATGGAAGCGTACAACAATCGGCAATCATGTTTCTGTAGGAAGCAATGCTACCATCCTCCCCGTTACTATTTGTGATTATACTGTCATCGGAGCCGGTGCAGTTGTTACAAAAGATATCACCGAAGCAGGAGTATATGCAGGTAACCCCGCAAAAAAAATCAGTTAAGGTAGGAGTGGTAAGTAGCTGATGTTACCCACTCTAACTCACCATTCATCACACCTTAATATAAATTCTTTTTTTATCTAACAAATACACAATCAGCCAATACATGGCTATCATACAGATTGCATAAAACAGGGAACCTATTCTTAAATCACTGGCAATATTCTTGCAAATATGTTCATAGAACCAGGGAAAGAAAGAGGTATATACTTTGTTTCCCTCGGGAGTAATATGATCTACCCATCGGAACATGGTAAGCACCCGTGGAAGAAAACCACTTAAAACAAATATGAACAAAGGATTTTTTCCAAACACATCAAAGAAACGGCTCCAGGCACCTTTGGCTTCTTTAAACTCGATCAGGTATATAAGAATCCCCAGCGTCATAATAGCCAATCCGGTTGTATATAAAACATAACTGCTTGTCCATATTTTTTTGTTTACGGGAAACACCAGATCCCAGCAATAGCCCGTAAAGAAAAGAACCAGTCCCGCAACAAAAAGATGCGAAAGCATTTCATAGTTCTTCCCTTTCTGTTGTATATACTGTCCCACAAAAAACCCAAAGATCACCTGCACAATAGCTGCGGTAGTGCTGGGTATTCCTTCCGGATCGAAGGGAACGCCTTCTCCCTTGTATATATGCGTAAGACCAAGTATGTTAATATCTATCTGCGTGCCGAACCAACCGGAAAGGCTGTATGGGTCGCCAGAAGCGCCCGCAATTAAACACACAAACCAATACACCAGTAAGAGTATGCCACTGATCACAAAAGCGCCTTTTGTTTTGGCATAGTAAACAATTACGGAAGCAAAAAAGTAACAGAGCGCTATCCGCTGCAATACACCAAATATGCGCACATTCTGCCATGCTTTCCAGGCAATATTTTCACCATCCCATCTAACAAAGGGGCTCCAGTTTAAAAACACACCGATGGCAAAAATGAGCAAGGTTCTTTTAATCACTTTTTTCCAGAAAACGGCATCACCGGCCTGTTCAAAACGGGGCATCACAAAAGCCATGGCATTACCTACCGCAAAAAGGAAAAAAGGAAACACAAGATCAGTGGGGGTGCAGCCATGCCAGGCAGCATGCTCGAGAGGAGAAAAAATATGCGCCCAGCTGCCCGGATTATTAACCAATATCATCAGGGCAACAGTGGCTCCCCTGAAAACATCTAAAGAATAATATCGTTGATTCATGGCAATGGGTTTCTATATTGAAGATAAGAAAGATAAAAGTATTCTGAATGGCTTCCCTTTTTAACCGTGCCCCTGAATTTTCTGTGTCTTTTTTCAAATTACGGTACAATACTCATTTATCCGTTACAAGTTAACCCTGCTTTGATAAGGATGGATGTCAAATGCTAATATTTATGAAATTCGTTTCTGATTTCTTTATAATATTGCGCGCTGGCTGTATTTATTGTTACTTTACAAATCATTAATTTTTTTTGGAACCATGCGTAAAAATATACTGATCACCGGCGGTGCCGGATTTATCGGTTCCCATGTTGTCAGGCTTTTTGTAAATAAATACCCCCAATACAAAATTATTAACCTGGATGCACTAACCTATGCCGGAAACCTGGAAAACCTGACCGATATTGAAAATCAGCCCAATTACCAGTTTGTTAAAGCCAATATACTTGATATTGAAGCCTTGGAAAATGCTTTTGATGAATATGCTGTAACAGATGTAATTCACCTGGCAGCTGAATCGCATGTTGACCGTTCAATTATTTCTCCACTGGATTTTGTGTACACTAATATTATTGGAACGGTAAACCTGCTAAATGGTGCCCGAAAAAAATGGAGTGCAGATTATGCCAATCATCTCTTCTATCATATTTCTACCGATGAAGTATATGGAAGTTTAGGCAATACAGGTTTGTTTACTGAAACTACTCCCTATGATCCCAACTCACCCTATTCGGCTAGTAAAGCTTCATCCGATCATTTTGTAAGGGCTTACCGCGAAACATATCATATGGAGACCATCGTTTCCAATTGTTCCAATAATTATGGCCCTTATCACTTTCCTGAAAAACTGATTCCGCTTTTTATCAATAATATCATTACTGCTAAACCTTTGCCTGTTTACGGAGATGGACTATACACCAGAGACTGGTTATATGTAAAAGATCATGCATTGGCCATTGATCTTATTTTTCACAAAGGCATTACCGGTGAAACCTACAATATCGGCGGGTTTAATGAATGGAGAAATATTGATTTGGTAAAACTGCTCTGCCAACTGATGGATGAAAAACTGGGAAGAGAAAAAGGCCATAGCGAAAAACTTATCGCCTATGTAAAAGATAGGCCCGGACACGACAGACGCTATGCCATTGATGCCGGTAAGATCAATAAAGAATTAGGTTGGCAACCAACCGTTACCTTCGAGGAAGGATTGAGCGAAACCATCGACTGGTATCTTTCCAATACCCAATGGCTCAACGATGTAACCAGCGGTCGCTACCAGAATTACTATGAATCCATGTATGCTAACCGGTAACTATGCGTATTGAAAAAACCATTTTAGAGGGATGTTTTCTTATTCACGATAATTTTTTTGGTGATAGCCGTGGTTATTTTTTTGAAAGCTTTAACCGTAATACCTTTCTTAATCAAACTGGATTAGCCATCGATTTTGTACAGGATAACCAGTCAAGCTCTCAAAAAGGAGTGTTGCGTGGCATTCATTTTCAGCAGGGAGAATTTTCTCAGGCCAAACTGGTGCGTGTTTTAAAAGGGAAAGTGCTGGACGTTGCCGTAGACTTACGCAAGGGCTCCCCCACATTTGGCCAACATGTTTCTGTTGAATTATCTGAAGACAGTCATACCCAGTTTTTTGTTCCCCGTGGATTTGCACATGGGTTCGTGGTATTGAGCGAAGAGGCTGTATTCTTTTATAAGTGCGACAACTTCTATAACAAAGCAGCCGAAGGCGGTATTATTTATAATGACCCCGACCTCGCAATTGACTGGCAATTACAACCGGAGGAATTATTGTTTTCGGAAAAAGACAAGTTACTTCCACGATTAAAAGATATTGTAGACACTTTAAATTTCTGATGCATGAAAGGCATTATTCTGGCAGGCGGTTCCGGTACAAGATTGTATCCCATAACAAAAGGCATCAGCAAGCAATTGATGCCTGTTTACGACAAACCTATGATCTATTACCCGCTGTCTGTATTGATGCTGGCAGGTATTAATGAAATCCTGATCATTACCACACCTGAAGATACTTTGCAGTTTCAAAGATTATTGGGTGATGGGGCAGAACTCGGTTGCCATTTTTCTTATGCCGTGCAGCAAGTACCCAACGGACTGGCACAGGCCTTTGTTATAGGAGAAAAATTTATAGGAAAAGATAAAGTGGCTCTCATACTGGGCGACAATATCTTTTATGGGGCCGGATTCAGTAAACTCGTACAATCATTCAATGATATTAAGGGCGCAGCCGTATTTGCTTATGAAGTGAATGATCCGGAAAGGTATGGTGTGGTTGAGTTTGATACATCCCAGAAAGCCATATCTATTGAAGAAAAACCCAAACAGCCAAAATCGAATTATGCGGTACCCGGACTATATTTTTATGATAACAGCGTAGTTAACATTGCTAAAAACATGCAGCCTTCCGTAAGGGGCGAATATGAGATCACGGATGTAAATCGTGTATATCTCGAACAAGGTTCTTTACAGGTGGGCATTATGAACCGCGGAACCGCCTGGCTCGATACAGGCACATTTGACTCATTCGCTGACGCGTGCGAATTTGTACGGGTAATAGAAAAACGCCAGAGCCAGAAAGTTGGCTGCATTGAAGAAGTTGCTTACAGGATGGGCTATATCAATCATTCTATGCTTATGGAGCTAGCCGATAAATATGCCAAAAGCGGTTATGGAGAATACCTCCGGAAGATAAAATTGGCATAAGCTTCCTGCCTCATTAAACAAATCCTGTTCGTTCTTGTTATTTTTTTTCATGAACGCCTTTACCATAAAAGATATCGAAAACCTGTCGGGTATTAAAGCGCATACCATTCGGATATGGGAGCAGCGATATACTTTTCTTACGCCCAGCCGTACCGAGACAAATATCCGCTTCTACTCAAATAATGAATTGCAGATCATTCTAAATATAGCTTTACTGAATAAGTATGGCTATAAGATATCCCATATTGACAGGATGACCCAGGTAGAAATGTCTGATAAAATTCTTTCTTTACCGCAGGTACAGGCACAACAGGAAAGGCTTGTTAATGAGCTTATTCAGTGCATGGTAGAGATAAAAGTGGAAGAATTTGAAACGCTCCTTAATAGCTATATCCGGTCAAAAGGCATAGAAAGAACCATCACGCAGATTGTATTTCCATTTCTGGAGCGAATTGGCATTTTGTGGCTCACCAATCATATTAATCCCGCACAGGAACACCTCGTAACAAATATTATCCGTCAAAAATTAATTATTGGTATTGAGAATACAGATTATATGGAGGTTCCCGTTAAAAGCGCCGTACTGTTCCTGCCAGAATATGAGCACCATGAACTGGCCCTTCTTTTTGTGTATTATTTATTGAAGCGAAAAGGTGTAAGGGTATTATACCTGGGCGCTAACGTGCCTTTGGTAGATGTGGCGTATATAGCTAAATTAAAAAAACCTGACTTTCTATATACCCACCTTACCTCTGCTACCAGTAATCTTACCATTGAAAAATTTTTGGGCCAAACCCATAAATATCTGCCCAGTACTCCTTTTATTATTTCGGGAGTGCTTACACAATCCTATAAAAAAACACTATCTCCCCAAATCGGCCTGAAAAAGTCACTTTCTGAGGTAATGGAATATATTTCCTCTTTGTAAAATCCTACCTGTATCCAACTATCCTGCACCATTCACCTGCTTTTCTGGCAGATAAGTGTTTGTTTTACTTTTGGTTACAAATAATTAAACAAAAAATAGTATCGGGATTAAAATTATGTTTAACTTTGCAGTATCATTAATTAAACAAACTGTATGTCTGTCTTAGAGTTTAACCAACTGTTATTGAGCAATACAGAGTTTTTAAAGCCTTTTGCTCTAACGCTTACAAGAGATAACGAGGCTGCCAAAGACCTTTTCCAGGAAACCTTATACCGCGCCCTTGCTAATAAGGATAAATACAATGTAGGCACCAATATCAAAGCCTGGTTATACACCATCATGCGTAATATTTTCATTAATAATTATCGCAGAAAAGCCAAACAGACCACTTTATTTGACAGCACCCCCAATGAATACCTTTTAAACAGTAACCAGAATGCGGTTACGAATGAAGCTTTAGCCGGTATCAATCTTAAAGAAGTACAGAAAGCCATCTATAACCTTCCTGAAATATTCCGTAATCCTTTCCTGTTATATTTTGATGGGTATAAGTACCATGAGATCGCCGATATGCTCAGCGAACCTTTGGGTACAGTAAAAAGTCGCATTCACTTTGCGCGTAAATTATTAAAAACCCAGATAGAACGATTTTGAATGAATTCAATTAACTTTCTGACATAACCACATTGAACAGAAAAGTTATTGTTATCGGAAGCGGATTCGCGGGCCTTTCGGCTGCATCATTCATGGCGAAAGCGGGTTTGGATGTGACTGTTTTGGAAAAACACACAATGCCCGGCGGACGTGCAAGACAAATGAAAGCAGCAGGGTTTACTTTTGATATGGGTCCGAGCTGGTATTGGATGCCCGATGTTTTTGAAAGGTATTTTAAACAGTTTGGAAAATCTGTTGGGGATTACTACCAACTGGAAAGACTGGATCCTTCCTATCGTGTGTATGGCAAAGAAGGGTTTATGGATATTCCGGCTGACTTTACTGCCCTGCAAAAATTATTTGATTCTATAGAACCGGGAAGCGGTGCCCAACTGGAGCATTTTTTAAAAGAAGCCGCATTTAAATACGAGGTGGGTATTAACAAACTTGTATTCAAACCCGGTAATTCATGGATGGAATTTATGGATATGGATATTGTGAAAGGAATATTCAGACTCGATGTATTTAATTCCATGAAATCGCATGTTGCTAAATATTTCACCCATCCCCGTTTGAAAGAACTGATGGAGTTTCCGGTATTATTTCTGGGTGCATTGCCCAAACATATACCCGCATTATACAGCCTGATGAATTATGCCGATATAAAAGGCGGTACCTGGTACCCGGAGGGTGGCATGTACAGTATTGTAAACGCTATGTACTCTTTAGCGGTTGAACTGGGGGTTAGATTTCAATTTGAACAGGATGTAACGGAAATTGTGATTGAAAATGACAAGGCAAAAAAAGTGATTGCCCGGTCTTCGACTAATGAAGAAATTATATATGAGGCGGATGCGGTAATAGGTGGGGCAGACTATCACCATATAGAAACCACGTTATTGCCGGAAGAATATCGCAGTTATAGCGAATCATACTGGAACACAAGGGTGATGGCACCCGGGTGCCTGTTGTATTATGTTGGACTGAATAAAAAGCTGACAAACATTTTGCACCATTCCTTATTTTTTGATACTTCATTTGAAGTGCATGGGAAAGAGATTTATGAAACAAAAGAATGGCCCTCGGATCCTTTGTTTTATGTAAGCGCTACGTCAGTGACCGATCCTTCTACAGCACCGGAAGGTTGCGAGAACCTTTTTTTACTGGTTCCGGTAGCAGCCGGGCTGGAAAATGATACGGAAGAATTGAGGAAAGCTTATTTTGAGAGGATAATTACAAGACTGGAAAAGCATCTTGGGCAAAAGCTGAAAGAAAATATAGTGTACCAAAAATCCTTTGCCCATAGTGATTTCGTACATGAA
This sequence comes from Chitinophagales bacterium, assembly GCA_038222655.1. GTDB lineage: Bacteria > Bacteroidota > Bacteroidia > Chitinophagales > Chitinophagaceae > Sediminibacterium. Next base: position 14,887 of record JBBRHM010000013.1, read on the forward strand.
TACAACGCTTTTAAAGGAAATGCATACGGTTTGGCGAACACTTTACTGCAAACTGCTGTTTTAAAGCCAGCTTGCAGGAGTAAAAAAGTGAAAAACCTTTTTTATACCGGCCAGTTAACCGTTCCCGGCCCCGGTGTTCCGCCAAGTTTGATAAGCGGAGAAGTGGTGGCAGGGGAAGTGGTGAGAGTTTTTGGGAGGAGTGAATAATGAATGGTGTGTAATTGCCCCTTGAAATTCTAACGTACAAGAGTGCTACCTTTCTGCTGATGTGCAGGGGCAACCAAAGTTGAAAAAAGCTTTACCGCTGATAACCTTAAAAATTAACACCATGATGAACCTGTTCCATGAAGTTAGCCAGGAGTGCAGCAGGATAACAACCGGGAAATACAGTACCAGTTTTGCCTCGGCTATTAGGTTGCTGCATAAGGACCTGCGTGCGCCCATCTATAATATTTATGGATTTGTGCGTTTTGCAGACGAGATCGTGGACACTTTTCATCAATTTGACAAGTCTGCCTTACTGGATGAATTTAAACAGCATACTTACGATGCACTTGACAGGGGCATTAGCCTTAATCCTATACTACATAGTTTCCAGATGACCGTGCATGAATATGATATTGACCGTGAACTGGTCGATTCTTTTTTATACAGCATGCAGCTTGACCTTGATAAACGTAAATATGACAGGGCCGGATATGAAGAATATATTTATGGGAGTGCAGAAGTTGTGGGACTGATGTGTCTCTATGTTTTTTGTGAAGGCGATAAAAAATTATATGAATCTTTAAAGCCATTTGCCAAAAGCCTGGGAGCTGCTTTTCAAAAAGTAAATTTTCTCCGCGACCTGAAAGCTGATTTTGAGGGATTAGAAAGAACCTATTTCCCAGGTTGTGATTTCAGAAATTTTACTGAAAGGGATAAATCTGCGATTGAAGCGGATATACAAAAAGATTTTGAGCTGGCTTACCAGGGCATTTTACATTTGCCTGCTAAAGCCAGATTTGGCGTATATGTCGCTTATAAATATTATCTCTCGCTCTTTAAAAAGATCAGGAAACTACAGCCGCAGCGTATTCTGGAAGACCGGATCCGCATACCGGATTATGGCAAAGCTGTTATACTTGCAAAAGCCGGCATCAGGAGCCAGTTAAATTTGCTGTAATTACTCAACGCTATCTGTTATTTTTAATGCATGGAAGAAGTCATCCTGGTAGATGTAAATGATATTGCGACCGGCACTATGGAAAAAATGGAAGCACATGAAAAAGCCCTTCTCCATAGAGCTTTTAGCGTTTTTATTTTTAATGCCCAGGGCGATATGCTCTTACAGCAGCGTGCAATAAGCAAGTACCATAGCGGTGGTTTATGGACCAACAGTTGCTGCAGTCACCCACGCCCTGGTGAAGATACCCATACCGCAGCTTCACGCCGTTTACAGGAAGAGATGGGATTTTATACGCCCATTGAAAAAGTGTTCGACTTTACTTACCAGGCAGCTTTTGATAATGGCCTTACCGAACATGAATTTGATCATGTATTTGTGGGTTACTACGATGGAAAAATTTTGCCAGATGAAAATGAAGTAAGCAGTTATGCTTATTGGTCAATGACAAAGATTGAAACACTGATCAATGAGGAACCTGCATTATTCACTGCCTGGTTCCGTATCGCATTTCCCAAAATAATGGATTGGTGTAAAAAACATACAATTGAATAAGCGCGCCGTTATTGTAGGTGCCGGTATAGCAGGGCTTGCAAGCGCTATCCGTTTAGCTGTGCTGGGTATGGAAGTTACAGTGTTTGAAAAAAATGCCCATGCCGGTGGTAAGCTTCAGGAAATGGAAATGGGAGGATATCGTTTTGATATGGGCCCGAGCCTGTTTACCCAGCCGCAAAACATAGAAGAATTATTTACGCTAGCGGAAGAAAATATAGTAGATTATTTTACTTATCAGGCGGTTCCCATAACCTGTCATTATTTTTATGAAGATGGTACGGTGATCAATGCCTACGCAGACAGAATTTTATTTGCCAGTGAACTTTCGGAGAAAACAACAGATAGCGCAGACACACTGATAGCGTACCTGAAAAATTCGGAAAAAATATACAGAAATATAGGATCCATATTTCTCAATTATTCATTACACAAAATTAAAACATTAGTCAAAGCCCCGGTATTACGTGCCTTTTTGTCTATTCGCTGGCCTTATCTCTTCCGTTCTCTGCATCAGGTAAATGAGGCAAGTTTCAAAGATCCTAAAACCGTGCAGTTATTTAACAGGTATGCTACCTACAATGGTAGCAGTCCTTATAAAGCGCCGGGTATGCTCAGCCTGATACCGCATCTGGAACACAATGAAGGTGTTTTTTATCCCAGGGGTGGCATGATTAGGATTGCCGATGCTTTGTATAAGCTGGCATTGAAAAAAGGAGTGAAGTTTCATTTTCAATCGTCGGTACAACGCATCATCTGTAATGAAAGAAAAGCGGCAGGTGTTGTGGTAAATGATGAAAATATATACGCGGATATGGTGGTAAGTAATATGGATGTTTTTTTTACGTACAAACATTTATTGGGTGATGAACTAAAAGCAAAAAAAATACTGAAGCAGGAAAGAAGCAGCAGTGCCCTGATCTTTTATTGGGGTATTAACAAGCAATTTCCGCAACTGGGGTTACATAATATTTTTTTTACAAAAAATTATGAAGCAGAGTTTGATTATTTGTTCCGGTTAAAGAGCCTGTATGCTGATCCCACCGTGTATATTAATATTACGTCAAAATGCGAGCCGGGTTTGCAGGCTCCTATTGAAAAAGAAAACTGGTTTGTAATGGTTAACGCCCCGGCCAATAACGGGCAGGATTGGAAGACCTATACAGAACAATACCGGGCAGCGATCATTGAAAAGTTGAACAGGGTATTGAATACAGATCTCGAATCTCTGATTGAAGTGGAAGAAATACTGGACCCTGTTATGATTGAATCCCATACTTCTTCCTATATGGGTTCTTTGTATGGTACCAGTTCCAATTCCAAAATGGCAGCATTTTTACGACATCCTAATTTTACCAATAGCTTTACGGGTTTATATTTTGTGGGAGGCAGTGTACATCCCGGTGGCGGGATACCGTTGTGTTTGAAAAGTGCAAAGATTATGTGCGACATGGTGAAAGATGATATAATGAAAACGCGTAAACACTAACCCTGCGAAAGTTATGCAATGAGAAATTGAATGAAATTATCAAAACAAAATATCGCTACTTTTCTGGTTATCCTTTTTCATGTGAGTGGTGCAATTGGTATCCTGTGTACACCTTATAAAGACTGGTTCATCCGTAATACGCCCCTTAATTTATGCCTGATGGCCGCACTGCTCGTGTGGAATCAGCCCAGCAAAAATGTTTCCTTTTTTCTTTTTTTTATGCTTGCTTTTATAACCGGCATGGTAACAGAAATGATAGGGGTACATACGGGATGGCTGTTTGGTGAATACCAATATGGTCAGGTACTGGGACCTACAATCAATGGTGTGCCCTGGCTTATTGGGTTAAACTGGTTTGTGGTGGTTTTTTGTAGTGGGTCTGTGATGCTACAGATGCAGGACTGGTTTAAGCGAAAATTGAAAAAACAGGATTTTCCCATGACTACCGGTATCGCTGCTTTATCGCTGGTAATTGATGGTGCAATCCTGGCTGTATTCTTCGATTGGATAATGGAGCCGGTAGCTATGAAGCTCGATTTCTGGCAATGGCAAAACAGTGAAGTGCCTTTTTATAATTTTCTCTGCTGGTTTATGATCAGCGCCCTGCTGTTATTGGCATACCGTTTGTTTTCCTTTTCAAAGCCCAACCATTTCGCTGTACATTTGTTTATTATTCAGGCACTTTTTTTTCTGGTGCTGAGAACCTTTTTATAGTATGTTATATATCCTCATTACATTAGTTACGTTTAGCGTTATGGAAGGCATTACCTGGCTTACCCATCGTTTTGTGATGCATGGTTTTTTGTGGAACTTGCACGAGGACCATCACAAAAAAGGCAACGGTTTTTTTGAAAAAAATGATGCATTCTTTATCATTTTCGCTATTCCCAGCTGGTTATGTATTATGCTGGGCAGTATGAATCAGGCTTACTGGGTGGTAAGTATTGGCGCAGGTATTGCTTTATATGGACTTGCCTATTTTGTAGTACACGAAATCATTATTCACCAGCGGTTCAAATTATTTACACGTAGTAATAACCGGTATGTAAAAGCCATACGCTGGGCGCATAAAATGCATCACAAACACCTGGATAAAGAGGAGGGAGAAAGTTTTGGTATGCTGATTGTAGCAAAAAAATACTGGGATAAAGTGAGGCGGGATGAGCAGTTACAGGATCGCTAATATTTTCTTTGCATGAAAAAAATGTAAAGGCTAAGAAGCTGGTTGAGTTAATTATTTTTTAAAACCATTGCCACAGATCCACAGATTAGCACAGAAAAAATCTGTGAAAATCTGTGTATCTGTGGCGAAAAATGCTTTCATAACTTACTTTGTATTAATAACTCAAACAGCTTCTAAGCTTCAGCATAAAAAATTAATCCTAACCCATTCTCATTGCCCGATCATTATCACTATATCATCACCGGTGCGGGATGTGCAGGATCCAGCCTGCTGATGCGGATGATGCAGAACCCTTTTTTTGCTGATAAAAAAATATTGGTGATAGATAAATCTCCTAAAACAGAGAACGACCGTACCTGGTGTTTCTGGGAAAAGGATGCCGGCATATTTGAGTCTCTCATTCATCATAGCTGGCAGCAGGCCGAATTTTTTTCTAACTTTTTTTCTGCTACGCTAACACTTTCTCCTTACCGTTATAAAATGATCAGGGGAATAGATCTCTATTCTTTTGTGCAAAACGAATCGGCCCGCCATAATAATATTGAGTGGCGTTATGAACGGGTTTTATCTATTACCAGTACAAATAGCATAGCCACCGTGATGCTGGAAACCGGATCGCTTACTGCGGATTATGTTTTCAACAGTATTTTATTTGAACCCTTTTCCATCCCCGCAGGAAAACATTTTTTATGGCAGCATTTTTATGGCTGGATGATACAAACAACAACACCCTGCTTTAACCCGCAAACCGCTACCCTCATGGATTTCAGGGTTAGTCAGGAGCAGGGTACTACGTTTATGTATGTGATGCCCACCTCTGCTACCACGGCTTTAGTAGAATATACCCTGTTTACGGAAAAGCTTTTAGAGAAGGAAGCATATGAAAAAGCGTTGGAAAAATATATTGCGGCAACATTAGGTATTTCAGCATACGCGGTTAGCCATAAAGAAGTGGGCAAAATACCTATGACCAATACCCATTTTCCTAAACAGGATGGAAGGATTGTTTATATAGGAATTGCGGGCGGACAGGCCAAAGGCAGCAGCGGGTATGCATTTCAATTTATTCAAAAACGAACGAAGCAGATTATTCAATCTTTGATTGAACAGCAACCTTTGCTTTCCACATACTCTTTTACGGATAAGAAGTTTGCCTTGTATGATAGCGTGCTTTTGCACATATTGCATTATCATAAAATGGAAGGAGCAGAAATATTTGCCCGCATTTTTAAAGGAAACCCTGCGGAACGTGTTTTGCGTTTCCTCGATAATGAAACCCATGTATGGGACGACCTGCAAATTATGCGTAGTATGCCAACCGCCATTTTCTTACCGGCGGCGCTGCAGGAGCTAAAAAAACTTGTATGAAAACGATCCTGACACTTACGTTAAATCCCTCACTGGATAAAAGCATAGTTGTTCCCCAAATGGTTCCCGAAAAAAAATTGAAATGCTCCGGTGCAAAAACAGAACCGGGAGGCGGAGGTATCAATGTATCAAGAGCCATTCACAAATTAGGCGGACAATCCAAAGCAGTGTATTTATCTGGTGGGTACACAAGCAAACAATTTGAATCACTACTCACAGCAGAAAGTATTGCTTCTGTAGCGTTGCCGGTAGAAGGCGCTATGCGCGAGAATTTTATGGTGTTAGATGCAGCTTCCAATCTTCAATACCGTTTTGGTATGGAAGGGCCGGCCATCAGTGAAGCAGAATGGATGCAAGCATTGGATTATATAGGCAAACAGGATAGTGTGGATTATATAGTTGCAAGCGGAAGCTTGCCGCCTGGTGTGCCTGCTGATATTTTTGGCAGGTTAGCCATTATAGCCCGGGAGAAGGGGGCAAAACTGGTGGTAGATACTTCGGGGCAGGCATTGGAACATGCGGTAAAGAAAGGTGTATACCTTATCAAGCCTAACCTTGGTGAGCTAAGTGGCTTATATGGTAAGGAAAAATTATCGGGTGAAGAGATCATTACTGCTGCCAGAACCATTATTACAAAAGGCGGTTGTGAAGTGATGGTAGTATCCATGGGTGCAGAGGGTGCACTTCTCGTAACCGCCACTGACCAGTTACACGTAAAACCCCCTTCTGTTACCATACACAGCACAGTGGGTGCGGGCGACAGCATGGTGGCGGGTATGATACTCGCATTAATCAATGAATATACCCTGCAGGATGCTTTGCGCTATGGCGTAGCAGCCGGTACCGCGGCCACCCTTAATGCGGGTACGGAACTATGCAAAAAAGAAGATACTGATCGAATATTTGCGCAATTGAAGCAGGAATAGCCCCCATCTATTACATTTGCAGCGTTATTTGCAGGCCTCATAGTACAATGGATAGTATAAGAGTTTCCGAAGCTCCAGACCCAGGTTCGATTCCCGGTGAGGCCACCTCACCGGAAAGGCACAAATTTTTGTTGCTTTTCCGGTTTTTTATTTCTCCCAAACCCTTATCCAGCGTGTATATCAGCCGAACTGCTTCATTCAACCGAGCGGTTCGATATTGGAATCCGTCAAAAACAAGTTTTTCAGGGTATATCGAACCAATGATTTGCCGTTTTTGGGCAATAGTTCCTTCTTCATATAATTTATCCAACCTGCAAAGATTGTTGATTGCCATATCTAATAATCCGTCAATACTTTTTTCTGCCTGGGAAGTTCCCGACAGCTTTGCTTCCAGAATGTTAATCTTGTTTGTGCAATCCTGTTTTAATTCCCGGTAATCTTCCGGGTCAAATTTCTGGTCTGCTACCATTTCTCTTGCATTCCTTAACCGGGTATTCAGCTCATCTATCTGAGATAAAAGCTGTCTCCTATCACTAAGCTGGCTCTTTGTCTTTTCGGAGAAAGCTTCTTTTAGTGGAATCACATATATATCACTTAGTCCTGGCCTGGGTAGATACTTTCTAAGCTCTCTAACAAAAAGACTGTTCGCATTTTCAGTCCTAAACCTGGCTCCGCAGGATGCTATACAATGATAATAGTAGTAATAATTAGTACGTCCTTTGGAGGCACTCCCTGTTAACATTCTTCCACACTTGGGACAGATTAGAAAACCTCTCAAAGGCATTTGCTCATCAACCGTTATCTGTGTTGCATGTCTTTCCCTTCTTTTTCTTCCCAGCAATACATCCTGCACTTCATAAAATAAAGCTTCAGATATAATTGATTCATGCTGTCCCTGCACTGATATCTTTTCCTCGTCCTTATATTGGGCAACGGGAATCTTACCGCAGTAAACAGGATTGCGGATCGCTCTCCAGAAATTAGCTCTGCTGCATTTTAATCCCCGTTTATTGGCTTCCTTCCTGATCTGGTCCGCTGCAAAATAACCGTTAGCCAATTCCTCAAAGGCCCATTTTATAATCATAGCTTCAGGTTCGTGGGGGGCAATGTATTTACGGCCCTGATCATTTGTTTTATTTATATAACCTATCGGAGCGCTACCCATCCAGCGGCCTTCTTTCTTCGCCCTGCGCATACCAAAGAATACATTCAGTGCCCTCCGGTCGTTTTCTACCTCCGGTGCTGCCAGATAAAAAGCAAGCATCATTTTGTTTTCAGGGATCGATAAATCCAGCGGTTGTTCTATTGCCTGCGGCTCAATACCTAGTTTGCGCAAGGTATTTATCATCTGATAGGCATCACCTGCATTGCGGCTGAACCTATCCCATTTGGTAAACAAGAGCAAGTCTGATTTTCCACGTCTTCGTTTTAATTCTACCAGCAATTCATTCCATCGGGGACGGTTAAATGTTTTGGCAGAGTGATCTTCATAGATCACTTTTCCAACTTCCAGATTATTGATCTGGCAATATTTCCGTAAGGTTTCCTCCTGGTTTCTTTGAGAATACCCCTTGTCTGCCTGTTCATCCGTACTTACCCGGATATACAAATCTGCTGTTTTCATCTGTTTAAATATTGAGTGACGGCTATATCAGCCAGTTTTCGCAAAAACACCAGTATCAGTCGGGCCTGTTCTAAACTTATCTCCACACCTCTTTGGCGCAGCATTTCCATTACCTGTTCAGGTTGCATTTTTTCCATCTTACACCTCTCACTTTAAAAATCAAACTTCACATATACACGTGCAAGAATATCCAAGTGTAGGAATAAAGGTAGTATTTTTGCTATGCTTTTAATATCATTTAGCATAACTTTAGTAAAAAAAATATCGCTCCTTTATCCAGCTTTACATACATGTACTTTACTTTACCCTGACATTGTTTGAATCAGATTTTTACACTTTTGGGGATCCCGAAATCGTCAAATCAGGTTAATTTAGCACTCATGAACAAACCCGGTAAAGCATATAAAGTTACCTATAAAACCTATCCCAACGAGCGGTTGAAAAAAGTGCTTTTTCATACCAAACTCATGCACCCGCTCTACGTTCAGGTAATTTTTGACCGGATACCTATTATTTTCAAAAGCTATTTTTTTGACCTGTTTTCCAAACCCAAATATGCGATCCGAATTTCCGGACGGGTATTTACCCCGGATATCAAAGAAATTATCCAAAAAGAAGAAGCACTTGTTGCTTTTATAATTGAAAAGAACCTCGATAATTTTTCACTGGACATTTTTAAAAAAGAGTATGCATTTTACGGCCGGGATTTATTGGATTTGATGGAAGATGAATTCCTGGAATATTTATTCACCTTTTTTCAGGACGAAGGCTTACCCTATTTTGCTGACACCCTTAAAAAAGGTGCCGCAGAAAGCAAATTATATGATCTCGTGCGGGATTTTAAATTAGTATTCAATCCTATTACCTATCAGAAGTTGATTGAGCATTCCTTTTATTACGCTCCTCCTTACTTAGCCCTCTTTGCTTTTTCGGAAACACCAAAAGCTACTCCCTTTAACTGTTTTACAGTGATGGATTGGGAACAGGATGGCACAAAAGAAAAGTTTATTGCCTTTTGTAAAGCCCGATACCCCGGACTAAATGTAGACGAGGCCATTAAACAAATCCAGCAACGGGTTTTCAAGAAATAAAAAATCCAAAAGAAAAAAAGAGAAAAAAGAAAGGCTACCATCAAACGGCCCAGCGCAGGCAAGACACCAAAAGGAATGCGGAATAAAAGATGGGAGCTGTGGGCAGGGGCTGTGTTTATGCCGAACCTTTTGGTTCGCGGGTGGCAGCCGTTATCTTTGCTTTCGTTTTTTCCTTTTTTATCAAATGTGCTAATCGCTCATTGAATAATAAGCAAAGCTAATAAAGCCTCCTCTTGGCCATTGCCATCAAGTAATAGTAGCGCTATTAAAGAACGATTTGCTAAAATCCAAACAATATCCTGTAACTGGTATATCTTTTCTGTGAGTATGGTCAGATCAGATGAATGGATGTACTGGAAATTCATTTTCACAAACACTATCGTTGGGTCTTTGCAGATTCATTCCTTATAAGTAAAGAATTTAACTCTTCATTTTTTTTATACAAAGTGTAGGATTATTACTACCAAAAATAAGTATCATCACTATATATAATGCATTATCTCTTTATCGATATTTGAATAGCTATCATTAATTGCCCTCTGATGTAATCAAATGATAAATAGTCAATTCCCTCCCCCCAATTTTGGCGTATTTACTATCCATGATTAGAAAAATGGGTGTTTTCATAGTGTTTTTGACAGAATGAAGACAATAGAATTACCGAATAAGTACAATATGTAGTTGAAAAAATTCCTTGCGCAAGAATTGCGGGATATTACTCCTTAATTGACCCAAAGAAAAACAAAAAAGGACGTTGACTATACGTTATGTAGGATGGTGAAGCAAACACAGACCATGATGTTGAATATGCTCAAAACTGGAAACACTGAGTTCACGGTAGCAGGTATTTTGCGTGACGCTGAACAAATTTCCTATTCATGGCGAAAGAAAGAGAGGGATAAATTAAAATAAAATGAAACCTATATTAGCTCTATTTTTATTTTCTGTAATGTCATTCAGCACAAATGCAAGTGTCAAAAAAAATGCGCGTATCCCAACGTGTCCATGTCAGATTAATTACCCTTGTTCAACCGGAACCCTGGTAGTTTGTTGTTTTGATACTTATGACGCGGCGGCTGCATATTTGGCAGGTCATCCTATGACTTCAATTTGTCCAATACAGTAGACTTACTATTATAAATAGCTATGCCAGGTGAGCCTGACATAGCTATTATCTAGAATATATGTAAAATAAATCCCTAAATTGTCTACAATGAAATCATGCTTCGTTATTTTTCTTTCCATATTTACAATATCAATTGTCAAATCTCAGTCAGCTAATAACACCATCTATTTATGCAAATACGATTTTATCAGACAAATTGATTCTACCAATAAAAAGTCTCGTATCACAGATATTATGTATCTCGAAATAGGATCAGAAAGTTCAAAATATTATAGCCACTTAAAACAACTGGGTATAAGAAATTCAAGCAATGACCAAGCAATGAAGAAGCCAATAGAAGTAATGATGCAAAACCATGCAAATTACTATTCAGAAGCCGAATCAGAAATCATCACTCATTTTTTTAAATCTGGTAAAATAAAAGTAATTGATCAATTTAAAAACACTTATTGTTATACAGTACCCATAATTGTTCCGGATTGGAAAATTCAGCGTGATACAATTACTATTTTAAAACAGTTATGCCAAAAAGCAACAGCATTTTATAAGGGGAGGCATTATATAGCCTGGTTTGCTTCATCTATTCCACTGAAACTTGGTCCTTGGGAGTTTACTGGACTACCTGGACTAATTTTACGCGTAACGGATACAGAAGAACAGTTTGTTTTTGAGTGTACTTCGCTTACGGCAAATGGAGAGAAAAATAATATTTACCATGAATATTCAAACTGCCAGGAGATCAGTCAAAAAAAATTAAAAGAATTAAAAAGACTCCGAGCTATAGATTTACAGACATTCGATCAAATTGAATACGGTGTAACATGGACTCAAAAGAATACCGATGGGACATCTGTTCCTATCAAAAGAAAATTAAAGCCATACAATCCCATTGATCTTTCAAATTAATACAATGCGATTCGGTATTTTTTATGCAATTCTATTTTCCTGGTTTAGTTCTTTTTCCCAATGCATAATAAGTGGTTCGATCAGTGACAGTTTACAGCACCTTCCGATTGTAGATGCTATGGTTGTGGAATTAGATAAAGACCATACAACAATTCTTAGTTTTTGCAATTCAGATGAAAATGGAAAATTTCGATTATACTGTTCAAGAAAATATGACTCACTTTATATAAGGGTATCAACTTTAGGCTTCCAGGCTCAAACAAAATTAATTAGCTCTTATACACAAAAAAATGATTTCTTTCTTACCGCTGTCTTTACCCAATTACCTACAGTTACTATTCAAAGAAAGCCTATATCACAAAAAGGGGATACCATCAACTACATTGTTTCAACTTTTTCAGGTAAACAAGACCGCTCTATCGGTGATATTATCTCAAAACTGCCTGGCATCGAAATAGGCCCTACTGGCGCTATAAAATATAACGGTAAGCCAATCAGTACCTACTATATAAACGGCCTTAATCTTCTGGAAGGTAGATATGCTATTGCAAATCAGAATATCCCTTTTGATATTGTTGATCGGGTTCAAGTGTTAGAAAATCATCAACCAATCAAGCTACTTGACAGCCTCCTAACAAACACTAGCCCCGCATTAAATATTGATTTGAAAAGCAGAGGAAAAAATAAATTTATCGGACAGGGGGAAATCGGAATCGGTTCTTCCCCTTTTATATCTGATGACAAAATTTCTGGTTTGCTATTCACTAAAAAAATACAATCCATAACTGCTTACAAATATAATAACACAGGAACCAAACTCATAAATGAGATAGCAGAACAAGCTACAATTATGCAAATAGGGCAAAATAAGGATATGTCTGACAAAGAAGATATACTATCTGTTTCATCGCTACCTAAGCCCTTATTACCAACAACTAGGTACCTCTTCAATAACAATCATCTTTTTTACTTAACTGGGTTAAAAGAGTTACAAAATAAGGCGCTAATTAAATTTAATGCAAGTTATTTAAACGATTTTGATGAATCTTCAGGGTATAACAGATCAATTTTCTTTTTCCCGATTAATTCTGTTGCAATTACTGAGACACAGAAAAATAGTCTAAATACAAATAAAATATCAGGAAATTTTATTTACGAATTAAACACCAAAGGCGTTTACGTTAAAAACCTGCTAAAGGCAGAAAGCACAATTGCTAACGAAATTGGGTTGATAACTGATTCCGGCAATTTATACCAGAAATTAGAAAATCCTTTTTATTTCGTGCAGAATAATTTCACAGCTCTCTTCCCCATTCAAAAGAAAATAATGACCGTAACTTCCCTAACAACCCTCAGCAGTAATAGAGAGCAGTTAGATATTACTCCCGGCTCGTTCCCTGAACTATTTAATAATTCTTTTAATTATTCAAGACTTACACAGCATACCTTTTTAGGCAAACTGCATAGTCAGAATAATATCAGTTTTTTAATTGGCAAAGGAACAACCTTCCTACAACTTACTGGCGGTACCGATTTTATGTTCAGAAATTTCCGATCATTTGCTGATAAATCTATTAGTCAGGTAGATCACATGTTGAATGATAGTTTTAAAAACGATCTTAACGGACATTCTTTCAGATCTTATTTAGATGTAACAACAATTCTGAAAAAAGGTAAAAAGCAGTTAACAATATCATTTCCTCTGGAAATAAATGATATTAATACAACCAATAAAATACTTAATGTAGTGACAAAGGAACAGAAGATGTTTTTTAATCCTACTGTGAATATGACTCTTCCGGTGGGAACTTCTTTTTTAACCGAATTGACATATACTAGAAAAAATAATTTTGATGACTTTTCACAGTCTGCTAATGGGTTCATCCTGCACAACTACCGGAGTATAAGTCAGAATGATACAATACTTCCCAGAAGTTTAATAAACAATTTCTTGTTCGCCTTTTCATATAGAAACTCATTAAAAGCATTATTTAGCAACTTTTCGATATCCTATTCAACTATTTGGAAAAATATTATCTATGATCAGTTATATAACAATGTATACATTATAAGTAAATCCATCGCATATCCGAATTCTCGTAATAACATACGCATAAACACAAATGTTAGTAAATATTTTGTGAAAAGTAGGCTTAATATTTCCCTATCATTTAACTATGGGATTAGTAAATCATTTCAATTTCAAACAAATAAATTAGTAGATATCAGTTCACAAGATCTATCTGCAAAATTTAAAGTAAACTTTGATGGATTAAGTTTTTTGTCGATGGAAAGTAATTCTGATATCCAATATTTTAAGAACAAGATTATATCGATTACAAACAGAGCTAATATTTTTTCTAACTTACAGTTTTTTCAAAATATGAAAATATATTTTTTCCTCCGCAAAGAAAGAATTTTATATTTCAATTCTTACTTGAATAAAGTTTGGGATAATACGTCAAACAACAGTCATTCTTTTTTTGGAGATCTTGGAATCAAGCAAAAAATAAAACGAATAGAAATAGAATTAAGTATAAAAAATATTTCTGATATTTCCACTTACAAAAGTGTCTACTTTTCCAATAATTTGGAGCAGGTTTCACAAACCCAGATTAGGCCAAGATCATTTTTTCTCAGTTTGTATTTTAAATTTTAAGTTACTGTTTGAGTTAATTGCGAGAAAAACACTTTGTGGAAAATTCAGTCAAATTATCTCAACTATTATAGATTATCTTACTTTTTCCTCGCTGCGTTTTCGAGGCTTTCTGCTTCTATTTTCAGTCGTTCTGCCTTTTGTAACCGTTCAAAATTGAGACGGTACTCCTCCTCTGTTTCAAGAACTTTTTTTCGCATGTCTGGTACTGTATTATATAAACTATCCAATTGATCCAAATATAGTTGGAGATTTCTTTGAGATGTATCAAGTCTCATCTGCCGATATTTTGTATCATTCGCAATAAACCCGTTCTGTTTTCTACTGGTTACATACCAACCAGAACATACTAGGCAAAGTGCAATAAATAATCCCGCAGTAATCCATATCAGCTTGGGTATATGATGATGGTGCAGCACCTTATTTGGAACAGGGTTGAGGAGCAAGTCGGTTGCCGATTTCAGCGAGGTTGAAAAATACTCCATCTTTTCCGGTAGTAATGAAGCACCTTTTATATCTGAATGTAGGTCCTCAACGCTACTTAGCAAGTTGTGGAGCAATTGAGTGTTGTCTGGAATCCCTTTTATTTTTTCTTCAATAGCAGCAATCTTTTTATCCTGTACTTTAACTTTACGGGAAGTAACTTCCATAAAAGCTGCACTGGTATTATTTGTTTGTTCATTCATTGTTTTAATTTTTTGGGTAAAAAAAGTTATCGGCTAATATGTCGGGACTTCCTTTTCCTTTTCTTCAGTAAGGCTTGCTGAGAAAATCCATAAGACATTTGACTATCTGTTTGCTCCGCCATCAGCAAAATTTCAATTGCCTTTCCTATCCCTGTTGTTATATCTTGGCTAACTTCTTTTTCGCTTTCTGGTAAAGAATTTGATTTTCGGATCTGATCTACCGGAGGTTTTTGGCCAGTTTGGTTTGCTCTAATTTTTAATTTATTTTCTAGCCTTAACTGATGTTCCAGTATTTGTTTTTGTTGCAGGGCCAGGATTTTTTCCAGTCCCTTAATGGAAAATTGCCTGTCTACCTGGCTGCCTTTAAAAGAAGCATTGTCCAGTTTAAAACTCACTCCTTGCTTTTCCTGCGTCTGGCCTTTATACTTATACTGTGTCTCAATACCCAGATTCAGGAGCCGGATTTCCAGTTCTTCCAGTGTCAAGCAATGAGGAAGGTTATCAGAAATAGCCATGTAAATCTTATACTTGTTAGCTTCCGTTTGGCTAAGTGCTTCAAGGTTAGTTAACGGCAGATTTTTTTGTACGGCTGGAATTAACTGGTATTCTTTTGTAAGACGCTGGGCAATTTTCTTTCCCTTTAATCCTATCCAGCTATCACTAATAGACTTTCCTTCATTGTTAACCATATTAGCAACAATATGGAGGTGCAGGTGAGCTTTATCGGTATGTTTACTGACTGCATACTGGGTATTTATGATTCCCAGTTCTTTCAAATATTTGAGGACAATCTCTTTCATCAATTCATCGGATGGCTTTTCACCGGGATAAAAGCTGAGAATAGAATGAAAACAAGCCTGCTTTTTCTCCGGGCGAAATTGCTGTTGGGTTTGGAAATCAACAGCCATCAACTTAAAATCATAATCTCTTATACCTTCTGCGATCAGTAATTCAGAGCCGGGCTTATTACTGATATATCGGCAGGTATGGTAAAAAGAGTTTGCAGGAATATGTTTACTTATCATGACCTTAACTTTTTAATGATAGAATCAATAAGGTTCCTGTAGTTCTCAAAATATTGCATGGCTTCGTACAATCCTTCCCGGTGACAGATTTTTGCCACCTGATTAATATTAACCGACATGCCAATTAGCTGCCTGACAAATTGTACTTCTTCAGCGGTCAGGTGAGAAATCACCTTTGCATTAATAGCTGTTTGTCGTATATAAACCGAAGCATTAACCCCTGCCTGGGTAGCTTTTTCTCTTACAATAAAATATTCATGTTGCGTAAACCTTACACAGGCCCGTACTTCCTTTTTAATGGCTTTGGCTGGTCTGCCTGCTTTTCTTAGTTTCTTGCTCACTGTTTCCATTCTTCTTCATTTTAAAATGTTTTCTGAATACCGCTTTTGCAACCAACGGGAGCAAAAGCGAGCGGTTTGGCCAAACATTTATGTTCGACCAAAACACCGCTCGCCTTAACAAACTTTGAAAAGTTCTCCCATTGGCGATGGCGGTCTGTAGACTCCGATAGAGTGGTTTATTTTACCTCAAACTTGTGTGTCTTTCAAAAGAGGGTTTTACCTCGCTTTTTATCGGTCTTTTGATATTATGGAAATAGCTGAATATTGTTCTTCTTTCCCTAATAGCATCCTCTGCTCTATATCTAAGAATATTCTCTTTATTTCCCTTCCATTCATACCAGCGATTTTCAAAAAATCACAGAATTAAAAAGCCGGAAAATCTGTCAGCCATAAGAAAAGTAACTATCCAATCTTCATAACTATCTCTCACAAAAACTGCCTACCTCAAAGCATCACTATTAAAAACTTTTGGGCTATTTATTCCGTGTTTGCGGATATTATCCTTCAAGTCCAACCAAAGCCGGATGGAATAGTCTGCTAATTCATATATCTCTTCTGCTGCTAATTGATGTGGATTTGACACGGATGGAATACTTTTTTCCTTGTCCTCGTTAGATTGATACGAAAATATATTAGGGGAATACCCTTCGGCTATTTCCAGCGATTTGCCAATACCAATACTATTACCGAACAATTTTATTTGCTTACCTGTACTTAGTGTCAGGGTTCTTCTCTTAATTTCTGCCATGATTAAATGATTTATTTATTGATAGAATATGATTTTATGTCTCTGTTTTATTTTAAAAAGTGGAAACATCGCTGGCTCCTGGTGGAGGCCTTGGGCGGGATAAGTAAGGAGCAATACCGTTAGGCTGGTGAAAGAAATAATCGTTGTGCCGAGATTTCTCCTTCACAAACTCTCCATACCATTCACAGGCCCTTATTAACTTTTCCATTCTTCTTCACTTTTTCATTCACACAAAAAAATTCCTACCGCCTGAATAAAAGGCAGGATATCAATAGACAATCAGGCCACTATTGTAGCCAGACGTCTTAAATCATCCATAAAATGGTTCGAGAATTGTTCGAGAGGGACCACATAATAAAACCATATCTCAAAGCAAAAAGCAATTATTTTCCTATTGATATGTATACACCATGGCCATACTCTCCCTCGCCATCTTCTGGTTGTATTCAAAGGTCAGCCGTTTATGGTTAACGGTATCCACAATGGTTCCGATAAAACAAAGGCCACCGGTAAACAAATATAAAAGGCCCATACCTGTTTGCCCAAGCATAAAACGCTGGATACCGGCTACACAAACAAAACCCAGCACACAACCGAGTAATACTTGGTCAGTCTTTCTTCTTTTGCCATTATACAGAGCGATAAAATTTTGTAGTTTGTCTTCAGACAGTTCCCTGGTAAGGCTTTGCAGGAACACCAGTTCCTCGCCTTCTATAGCGGGGACAAGGTTAATAAGATTAGGCTTCATAAGTTTGTTTTGGTGGGTATAGCAATTGTTTGATCCTGATAAATATAATGATTAGGCCAGGAATTCCCATTATATGATGCTGAAAAGAAGCGATCAAATCAAGGTGCAAAGCATAATGAATGGCATGACCGATACCGCAACCGGGGCAATGACCGAAACCCAGCCAGGTGAATACACATAAAGAAGTAGCTGAACTTTTTTCGGGCAGAAAAAACAAAGCTGTCATAGCTGTTATCCAGAACAGCAGTTCAAAATTAGTTTTTATGCCTTTTATAATCTTATGATAAAAGCTGATCAAAGTTTTCATTTGGAAAGTTATTTTGCCTTTTGAACCCTTTATAACTATGTGTTAAAAAATAGCTGACATTATATGCTGGACCCAAAATTACTTTCCAAATACCCTAAGATTGCTACTGAATATTTTTACAGCAATGGCTATCAGTATCACACCAAAAAATTTCCTCACTGCCAGCAATCCTGCGGGGCCGAGTAATCGCTCGATCATTCTTAAGGAGATCAGCACGAGGTAAACTCCTAAAAGGTTGATAAGGATGCCTGCCAGAATATACAGTTCATCAAAATTAGCTTTCAGCGACATAACCGTAGTAAGCGTACCACTTCCGGCAATGATGGGAAAGGCAATAGGGACTACTGTTCCCGACTTTTCATTCGGATCGCCTTTAAATATTTCATGCCCGAGTACCATTTCCAGTCCTAATAAAAAAATCACTATCGACCCACCCACAGCAAAGGAACGAATATCCAGTCCCAGCATCTGCAGGAAAGGTTTGCCGGCAAAAAGAAATAATAACATAAACGCACCGGCAGCGATGGTAACAGGCAGTGGCCGGATGGAACCGTTTTTTTCTTTCAGCGAAAGCAATAACGGAACAGAGCCCACAATATCAATCACCGCAAACAAAGTGAAGGTTACGGTAAGAAGTTCATCAAGATGGAAAATCATCCGTCAGGTTTTTATAAAGATAGGAATTGACCGATAAATGCGCAATGGTGAAAACGATGTTGTTGCTTATAGGACATGAGACGTTATGGTAAACTAGTTGCATTATAAGGACGGCCTGTGCCATTCTTTCCCCGCCAGGGAAACATTATACAGCACTTCATGCACATACCTGTTTTCCTTGGGTACAATTTTTACTACGCAGCCATAATGAAAACTGAATGCGTCAAAAGATTCTTTCAGAGGCGTGTTCGTAATATGTGATACTATGCTTCGCAATACGCCGCCATGCGCAATAATAACCGCGGGTGTTTGTTGCTGTGCCACCCATTGAAAACGGTTCAGTACTCTTTCGTGCAGCTGTGTATAGCTTTCACCACCCGGTACCTGTACATGCACAAAATCGTCCATCCAGGGTTGTATCTCTGCTTTGGGTATATCATTCCATAACTGCATTTCCCAGTTACCGCAATTGAGTTCCATCAAATCAGAATGCACTTGAATGGGATGTTTTGGAAACAGTGCTTCTGCCAGCTTTCTGCACCTTTGTAATGGGCTGCTGTAAACCGTTTGTATATTGTTGGGGAGATGTTTACTAATGCCGGATACTTCCTGATGAAAACTATCGGTAATATCCAGATCGGTTTGTCCATAACAGATTCCTTTGGCTATATCGGGTGTGGTATGTCTGATCAAATAAATTTCCATACAAGGGGTAGGTTATGAGCGCAAATTAAAGATACCGTGTGATGATGAATGCGCCCAGATAAAAAACAACTTCACAAATTTGTTGCGTAGCGCCCAGACAATCGCCTGTATAGCCGCCGATCCATTTTTTGAAATACCAGCCCGCATAGGATCTAACAAGATACATGGGTACTAAAAGAAGCAGGTATGGTAACGGCAGCAGAAAAAATGCCAGGCAGCCTCCAATAATGGCAATACAATTTTCAGGAGTGGTTAATGTTCCGTCTGCTGAGGGTTTGCTTTTGCTTATGTCCATGTCCTGCACATAACTGTATTGTTGCATAATACTAATTGCCAACAGCCGGCTGCTACTGTGTGCGGCTATCATGATAAAAGCGATTTTTGCAGCGGGTAATACAGCCACCAATTCGTTTAATAACAGAAATTTGAAACCCAGTATACCTATTAATCCGATAACCCCGTACGTACCCAGCCGGCTATCCTTCATGATGGCAAGTATTTTTTCTTTGGTCCAGCCCCCGCCAAAGGCATCGCAGCAATCGGCAAAACCATCTTCGTGAAATGCACCTGTTGTGAGAATGGTAGCCAGTACAGAAAAGGCGAGCGCCAATGTTGTAGGAAAGATAAGACCCGACAATAAAAAAACGATGGCGCCAATACTTCCTACCAGCATACCCACCCAGCTAAAATAGCGCGCGGATTTTTTGAGCATATCCGGTGCATGGTCA
Organism: Chitinophagales bacterium; assembly: GCA_038222655.1. Classification (GTDB taxonomy): domain Bacteria; phylum Bacteroidota; class Bacteroidia; order Chitinophagales; family Chitinophagaceae; genus Sediminibacterium. Next base: position 34,918 of record JBBRHM010000013.1, read on the forward strand.
ATATTCCTGGGCACGGGTATGCGTGTAAAAAACATTAAGGCGGTTAAAAAAATATTTACTTCTTTTTTCAAGGTCTAAAATTATAAGATGCCATCTACCTGGGCAGATGTAAAGCTTGCCATCCGGTTTAAAAAAAGTACAGCGCTTTGTATAATGGGAATGGCCAATGCTGCCCCGGTTCCTTCACCCAGGCGCATACCTAAATTAAGTAAGGGTTTGGCGTGTAAATATTGCAGCATTTTTTCATGCCCCTGTTCACCGCTGGTATGTGCAAAAATGCAATTTTTTAAGATCAACTCATTACATTTTGTCGCAAGTAGCAGTGCCGCTGTGGCAATAAATCCATCAACAACTATGATCATTCTTTCCTGTTCAGCCTGTAAGTAAGCGCCTGTCATCATGGCAATTTCAAAACCACCAATTTTGGTTAACAGGTCTATCGGTTTATCCGCGTACTGCTCTAAGCGATGTTTCAGGAAGACCTCTTGTAATGTTGCGATTTTTTTTTGTAACTGTTCATCATTAGTTCCCGTACCTCTTCCGGTACATACTTCAACCGGTATACCGGTAATGGCGCTCATAATAAGTGAGGCAGAAGAGGTATTGCCAATACCCATTTCGCCAAAGCCAATACAGTTACAACCCTGTCTGGCCAGTTTTTGCACAATTTCATTTCCTTTTACTATGGCTTGTAATGTTTCGGATGCTTTCATGGCATCTTCTACAAGAAAATTTTTTGTACCGTAATTTATTTTGGCATTTGTAAAGGCATTACCATGTAACCTGAGCGATTCAAAATCGTAATTTACACCGGCGTCCACTACCTGTAAACCAATGCCATGTTGCCTAGTAAATACATTGATGGCTGCTCCGCCATGTAGAAAATTCAAAACCATTTGTGCGGTTACCGCCTGTGGGTAAGGGTTAACCAGGCCGGTTGCTGCAATGCCATGATCCGCTACAAATACCACTATCTGTGGATCGGTAATAACGGGTTGAACTGTTTGCTGGATCAACCCAATTTGCAATGCGATTTCCTCTAACTGTCCTAATGCCCCAAGTGGTTTTGTTTTGGTATCGATACTATGTTGCAGTTCTTCAGTCAGGCTCATAGTGTATGATTTATGGGTAAAAGATCACAAAACCAAAAACCCATATTAGATGAAGCTGTTTGGGTATCAAAAGAGCAATTGTCATCTTTACTTTTTGGCGCCTCGTATTCCCGTAATATTTTTTCGCCGATAGTATACCCTATGGGTTCTTTGAAAATGGGTCCATCAAAAACAAACGTATGGAACTCACCGTTTTCACCACAGGGGTCAACATTTGCAGGCAGATCTTTCAAAAAATCGTTGTCAATGATTCTCCCCGCAAAACTTTCATCCAGTAGTTCTGACTTTACACAAACCGTAATGGTTTTAAAACCAAGATCAATAAATTCATGAACTAACTCCGTGGTATCGCGTTTCCATAAAGGGAAATGTGCGGTAAGATTTTGTTCGGCCAGCCTGTCTTCACGATATTTCCTCAGGTCCTCTAAAAAAATATCGCCAAATATTGCGTGGGTAAATCCATCATCGTAAAGCTCTTTGGTTGTTTTTGCCATGGCTATATTGTAGTCAGCCATAGTGGGTTGATCTGCCATCAATAATTTTTGTAGAGGCAAACCCAGGCTGATTGCCTGCTGCTCGAGTAATAAGGTTCTTACGCCATGCATGGAGATGCGGTCGTAGTTACTGTTTATACTGGTTACCAGTTTTTCAATACGGTACTCCGGATTTTGCAATGCATAATACATAGCCAATGCACTGTCTTTACCACCGCTCCAGTTAAAATAAGATTTATGTTGAGGCATTTTGGCTATTACTTTTTGGTGATCACATTCAGGTATTTTTTTCTCAATTTCGCTCGGTATAATACTTATTACAAAAAATATTTTTCCCGGAAGAAAATGTATTTGTTTGTAAGGTCTGTTAAACACTGGTGACAAAGGCAGTCATTATATTTACTTTCAATAAAAGACCTTTCTTCCATTGATAAATGAAGGCTGTTACAGTGGCAGTGTACAACATCGCCCACTTTACATTCAAACGGATGATTACAGCGTGGACAGTTTTTTTGTTCATGTACCGGCATGCGTTTCTGTTTTTTGATGAATGTTCGGGTATGTATGCAGCAGTCAGTTCTTTTTACAGAAAAACGCCCTCCTTGCAGAAGGCGTTTTATTTTATGCATACTTTACCTGTAAAACAGGATACCGGTTTTGTAAATAATTAAATCCACCAAACAAAATACCACTGTATAGAATGTTTCCGATCAGCATATTCTTCATAAAGGGAATGGCCAATACATAACATTGTATAAAACCCTGCAGGTCATGTGTAAAAGGTTGGCCGGTAGTAATATCCACTCCGCCACTTATCCATACGCCAAAGTCTGTAATGATCCAATGTACAAGAGCGGCAACAACTGCTGCAATGAACACTGATCTGAAAGAAACTTTTTTGATGTATCCACCTATCCATACCATACTGGCAAAAGCGCCGTAGATCCAGTACCATCCGCTGTACAGTAATCCATGAGTTGATCCGGGATACATTATTTTCATCAAAATTACATCACTGATAAAAAGTGTCAGCAGCGGAAATAAATAACGCTTCCAGCGGGTATGCAAATAAGTGCCGCCAAATATAGCCATGGCGCCAACGGGCGTGAAATTGGCAAGAGAAAAAAAGATACTGTTTGTATTTAGCAGGCGAAACAGCGCTGCCAGAAAAATAAACAGTACCAAAACTGTTGTACGCGGGTTGATTTTTTTTAGTGACATGCTGCTGAATTGAAAAGTTGACAATGATTTATAATTTCACCGTAATGCCTGCCATCATATTAAAGCGCTTACTGTTGTAGCCTACAATATCGAAGTATTGCTGATCAGTAATATTTCTGAGGTCCAGAAATAGCCGCACCTGTTTATTTAGGGTATAACCAGTAAACAGATCAATGGTATAATAATGCGGTTGTTCGGCAGGACCCGCATCGTATTGGCCCTTTAACCTTGCACCCACATACCTGAAAGAAGGAATAATAGTAAGTGAAGCGCAGGGCTGTAAAGTAAGTGAACTGTTAAAAGTAAATTTAGGTCTGCGGTATAGATTGGCGGTTTTTATCGTATTCTGTTGGCCCTGTCCATCCACAAAAGAAAAATTATTATTCCAGCTGCCAAAAGTAGAAAGCTGAATACTACTTTCCACTTCAAAACCATAATCATGTTGTTGATCCCGGTTGATGTATTGAGAGGCATATGTAACCGGCGCTGTGTAAAAAATAATAAGGTTTTTGATGTCTCTTTTAAATGCAACAAAACGTATAGATATTTTTCTGTCAGTGCTCTGGGTTTGTAGTCCCAATTCATACGTGGTGCTGCTTTCAGGCTTCAGATTTTTATTGCCATAATCACTGTATAGTTGATACAGTGAAGGGATTTTATAAGCAGAAGAAATATTTACGAAAAGTTTTGAATTGGCATCAATATTCCAGGAAGGGTTAAGGGTATAAGTTGCATTGGTTCCATAAATGGAATGTTGATTGATGCGCCCACCTGCTTCAAAATTAAATCCTCCGAGATCCGTAAGCAATAACGAAGTATACACCGATGTCTGATTAATCCTGGCACTGTCTTTTCCTATCGCAGACTTATACGGGCCAAAACTTCCGGTACTAAAATAAGACTGGTCTGTATTCTGATGGATGTACTGGATGCCCCCTACTAATTGAACATGTTCGGTAAATTTTTTATTGCCAAAGGTTTCCAGTGTACTTGTGTTACCGGTATATTTCCCTGAAAAATATTTTGAATAAGGACTAGATACATAGCCACTGTCATTTACAAAAGTTCTTTTTACCTGATGGTAACTGCCGGAAAAGTTCCAGGTAAAATCCTTTTTTTTATATTGGAACGATAAGCCGCTCAGGTTATTATTATTTTTTGCCGTGTAATCTTTCTCATCTGTAAAAGCGCCGGCGGCCAGATCATTACGGTAGGTATTAAAATTGTTGAATGCTCTTGCTGACAGGGTATTATTGAATTGGTAATTCAATTCAGCCTGCAGGCTGTTCTGTTCAAAGCCATCTTTTTTAAAATTTTTTGTGCCCGTACTGTCATACGCTGCTGGAAAGCCGTTGCTTTTTGTATAATTATATTGAACTGCATAGCCCAGCTTTTCCACCAGTCCGCTGATACCTGCTCCGCCGCGGAAAGTTTGGTAAGTGCCATACGCTGCTGAGGCATTGACC
>JBBRHM010000014.1:0-38799 GCA_038222655.1 Chitinophagales bacterium
AAGACATGGGATTATCTGGGTCTTCCGGAGAGCCAGCATATCGGTAAAATATTGTTGCATCCTACAGATAATAATACTGCCTGGGTGGCTGTATTGGGACATTTATATTCACCCAATAAAGAAAGAGGAATTTATAAAACCAATGATGGCGGACAAACCTGGAAACAAACTTTATACATTGATGAAAATACCGGTGGCATTGATTTAGATATGAACCAGAAAAATCCGGATGCACTATATGCATCCATGTGGTACAGAACACGCCGTGCATGGAATTTTGAAGAAGGGGGAAAGACAAGCGGCATTTATAAAAGCAGCAATGGCGGCGATAGCTGGGAACTGGTTTCAAAAGAAGGAAGCGGTTTCCCAACAGGAGAAGGAGTGGGTAGAATAGGCGTAGCTGTATCGCAGCAAAATGCAAATACTGTATATGCGGTGGTAGATAATAATTTTCACCAGCCCGATACGGCTTTGCGTAAAACAGATTCCACCCGCTATGTTCTGCGCGATTTCAAGAACCTTACCAAAGAAGCGTTCCAGGCACTGGATGATAAAAGACTGGGTGCATTTATGAGTTCACAACGCAATGGTATTCCTGCGAAGTATACGGCCGCTTCTATAAAAGAGGCTGTTGCCAATGGTAAGTTTCCCCCAACTATTATCTGGGATTATCTTTTTGATGCCAACACGGCTTTGTTTGAAACCCCCATTATTGGTTGCGAAGTATACCGGAGTGAAGATGCCGGATTGAACTGGAAAAAAGTAAATACCAAACCTCTAACCATGTACAGCACCTATGGTTATTATTTTGGAAAAATATTTTTGAGCCCGGTAAATGATAATAAAATAGTATTAACCGGTTACGATATTGAAATGAGTAATGATGGTGGAAAAACATTCAAAGCTATTGGCGGCGATAATGTACATGCTGATCATCATGTGGCATGGATGGATCCTAAAAAAGACAACCACATAATTATTGGCAATGATGGTGGTTGTAATATCACCTATGATAACGGAGATCATTGGTTCAAAGCCAATACACCAGCCGTTGGGCAGTTTTACAATATTGCTTTCGATATGGCAAAGCCTTATAATGTATATGGAGGTTTGCAGGATAACGGTACCTGGTTCGGATCAAGCGCAACGCGTGAAAATTACGACTGGTATGATTCCGGTGAAAATCCTTACAAAGCTATTAACGGTGGCGATGGCATGCAGGTGCAGGTAGATCTGCGTGATAACAAAACAGTTTACAGCGGGTCACAGTTTGGCGCTTATATACGGCAAAACCTGGCTACGCATGAAAGAAAATCGGTGCGACCCGCCCGTGACCTTGGTGAACCGGCTTTGCGTTATAACTGGCAGACACCTATTTTACTAAGCCGCCATAACCAGGATTTATTTTATTATGGAAGTAATAAATTTCATCGGTCATTTAATAAAGGAGACAGTTCTGTTGCTTTAAGTGATGATCTTACCACCAATCCAAAACAGGGCGATGTGCCTTTTGGTACACTCACAACTATGAGCGAAAGCCCACTGCGTTTTGGCCTTTTATATGTAGGTACGGATGATGGAAATATACAGTTGAGTAAGGATGGTGGCTATACCTGGTCGCTTATTACCCATAAACTTCCCAAAGGTTTGTATGTGAGCCGTGTTATTGCCAGCGCTTTTAAAGAAGGCCGCGTATATGCATCCTTAAATGGTTACCGGAATGATAACTTTCTTCCTTATCTCTATGTAAGTGAAGATTATGGCAGCACCTGGAAACAGATAGGTATGGATCTCCCGGCCGAGCCCATCAATGTGATTAAGGAAGACCTGACTGATGAAAATCTTGTATATATCGGCACAGATGGTGGCCTCTATGTAAGTATGGATGGCGGTAATACTTCCATGATGTGGAGCAAAGGATTGCCTTACAGTGTACCGGTACATGATATTGCCCTCCATCCGCGCGAGAACGAAATTATTCTCGGTACCCATGGACGCAGCGTATACATTGCTAAACTGGACGATATACAAAAGCTCTTAAAGAATCCCGAATACCGCGCAAAAAAGGAGGAGGAAATGAATAAAGGCCGGTAAAAAGAAATTGCAAACAAGCTATAAGCACAATGAACAGGCTACACGAAATTTATTTCTTCTGCCTGTTCATTTTTTTTGCAGTATCCACAAATCCTGTCCGCCTGTTTTTTCGGGGTGGGTTTGTCCGTCATAATAGTCAAGAACTGTAAAATAGGGTTCTGCCAGCTGCCTGAATTTTTCTTCAGTATGAAAGGTGGATAACATTCGGTGTCCTTTTTTTGAATAGGGCTGGGTAAAGATCCCTGTATCATACAATGCTTTTTTCTCTTTCGGTAAGAGTTTATGATGATAATATTTCCCTTGTGTGGTTACCAGCAATATTCCGTTCTTATTCAGCAAGCGATATAACTCCTGTAGCCACTCGGTTTGCATAGTTGCCTCTATATGGGTAAAAATGGAGAGGCCATATACGAGATCAAAAAATAGTGTGTCATAATCCATCGGCGGAACATGATCAATGGTTGTAAAGTTAATATGATGATAATGGGCTTTATTCCACCTGATCATTTCGGCGTTGATGTCGCAGCCATGGAGACCAGAACCCGGCAGCAGCAGCTGCATATGACGTATCACTCTTCCCACACCGCAGCCCCAGTCAAGCACCCTGCCGGGTTGGGTAAGAAAATAGGGTTTGGTCCATTCCGTAATTTCTCTAGCAGCTACATGGCCATCTTCAATAAATTTCCGGTAATGGAGTTGGTAGGTTTCATACAACGGATAATCGGCGGGTAGTACAATCCCTGGATTATCACGCTTATATTTCCGGTTGATGCGCCAGTTGCTTAACCTGGCTGTTCCATATAACATTGTGTTAAGCAGCGCTGCCAAACGAAGGGTATAGAACAGGTATTTAATGTAGGGTTTCAATCGGGGGGAATTACTATGCTAATTTCAGCTATTTAACCAACTTTTGAGTATTTGTATTGCTGGAATGATTTTTTTAAAAGTCTCTTAAAAATATACATTATGGAAAAGCTAAATGATTTACGTGAACTTTTAAAGCATGAATTGAATGACCTGTATTCGGCAGAAGTACAAATGATAGAAGCATTGCCCGATATGATAAAAAATGCTTCACACAAAGAACTCAAAAAAGCCTTGAGTGGCCACCTGAAAGTTACCAATACCCAAAAAGCTAGGTTAAATAAGGTACGTACTTTGTTGAATGATGGTAAAACAGTTAAAAAAGAGAAAGGTTTTTTTGCCAGCCTTTTTTCTGGTAAGGAAGGAGAAGAACATTGTAAAGCCATGGAAGGATTAATCAAAGAAGCAAAAACTATCATGGGTGATGACATGACACCTGAAGTAAAAGACGCAGCCATTATTGCGGCAGCGCAGAAAGTAGAACATTACGAGATCAGCAGTTATGGTACGGCAAAAGCTTTTGCCATACAGCTGGGGTTAAAAGAAGTGGCCGTTTTACTTAACACCACCCTCGATGAAGAATATGCAGCCGATGATTCTTTAACTAAATTAGCGGTAGGGAAGGTAAACCTGGAAGCTGAGTTTAATCGCGACAAACAAAAAAGTACGATTAAAGATGATGCGAAGGAAAACAGCCGTCATCGTGCAGGTAAAGTACCGGTTGTTAAAAAAACACCGGCTAAAAAAGCAAGCATCAGCAAAACAGCTACAGGTACCCGCACAAAAAGTACCCTTAAAAAAAAGCCGATAGCTAAGAAATAAAATAAAAGCAAAACACATAATGAGCAGCGCATTTGTAAAAGAGGACCCTGAAGAGCAGCAATGGCTGCATGAGGTAAAAGTTACAGTAGCCGCTTTGGAAGCCTATCTCACAAAAGAAAATTATGGTGTACGTGTATTTGAAAAAACATCTTTCACGGATGGTGTTTTACAAAAACGGGTTCATGTAATGAGCAATGGGTTACAGTATACCAAAGATGAAGAAGGGAGATGGTATGTTATCTGATATCATTTCCTTTCTTTCTTTTTACCCATAGCAAAAAGCCGGTAATACTAAGGATGCCGCCTGTTAAGCCTAGTAGGCTGTATACAATTTTTACTGCCAGTCCGCCATACCTGCCATAGTGTATTTGTGCATTGATGATATCGTAGCGGCTGTCTGAATCAATCGAATCTATAAAAGCGGTTTTAGCAATATGCCCCATGCTGTCGAGAAAGATCACATCGGCATATTTTTTGGAGTGGATAAAAGCATTGATGCTTTGACTGCCATACACGGCCGTTTTTCCTTTTTTGGTTTGTGCAAAATAAATCACGTAGCCCCTAAATGCGGGGTAAGTTTTATGCATGTTTGAAAAAGCAATGTCCATTCGAAAGTATAAAGGGTCCGATGGTTTCAAAACAGGGGTATAGGCTTTTTGTGGTATATAGAATTCTTTTTTAAATACATAACGCTGCATCCAGAACCCTGTAACAGCAATCATCAGATTGAACAGCAATGCATAGACACCAATTAGCTGGTGAAGATTTTTTTTACGGAATATGGTTTTCCTAAAACATAGAACAGCCCAGATATTTTTTCTGTACAGGAAAAGTCCGGTAGTAATACTTATCAAAAAAATAATGGCAAAAAATCCCAATAGCCATTCTCCTTTTTTATCCAGGTGAAATGAATTGTGAAAAACGGCAAGCCAACTCATGAAATTGTGTTGTATGTCTTTTCCACCCCCTCTTGTTTGTAAAACTGCCCCGGTTTGTGGGTGAATAAATAGCTGCATGGATTTAGTACCGTTACGGTAAGATGAGTCATAGACAGTAAAGACAAAAGGCTGGTGCGTATTTTCAGAAATATGGGCATTGCTTACCTGTGCATGAGGATATTTTTTTTGAAGACTCGCATAACAACTATCCAATGATAACAGGGGTTTCCCGGCTTCTGCACTAACAGTGGGATATTGTAATGCATCCAGTTCATCATGAAAAATCAATAAGGCACCTGATAAAGACATTAAAAGGATAAATAGTCCCGATAAAAGGCCCGCTATCGAATGGGTATAAAAAAATACATTTTTATTCATAAGCGTAAACAGTACTCAATTTAATACAGGTTTAGGAAAGATTAGCTGAAATGCTTTTAGCCGCCTGCACCCCCAGTTTGATCATTTTATTTCTTATCTGTTGATTAAAACGAAAGGACGGAATGTAAATACTCAGACTGGCCACTGCTTTATTGTTTTTATAAATAGCCGCTGCCAGTCCCACAATCTGAACACTATCTTCAATTAAGGCATACCCATTCTTCCGGATTTGTTTTACCTGTTCATAAAATTTCTTTTGGGTATGGGCATTATGCCACATATTGGCGGGTGGCAGGCCAAATCGTGTAATGAATTTTTCGAGTTCCTCATCATCCAGCATGGCTATCAATAACCTGCCGGTGGAAGAATCGTAGGCTTTTTTTTCATCTGGGGTGTGCGCCTGAACCAGCTGCCCGCTTTCTTTTCTGTGTATCACCACCCTGTTCTCGCCTTTAAGCACAGCCAGTAAAGAGTTCTCATTAATGGCTTTTGTAATTTGTTCCATTTCTGCATCGGCTGCTTCTATCAAATCTTTTTTATAACCGGTGTTACCCGATAAGAAAAAAAAATGTTTACCCAGCAGGTATCCTTTTTGAGAGTCTATTTTTTCAAGATAACCCCGTGTAAGCAGTGTCTTTATAATATTGGCACAGGTGCCTGGTTTCAAACTTAATTGGGTGGCAATCTCACTTAATAGCTTAGGTCTTTCAGCATCCTGGGCAACATACTCAATAATGTCCAGTGCCCTGTGTATTACCTGTATCATGGCAGATGTTAGGTTAGAAAATAAATAGTAAAAAATCAGGTTGGGTTTGCAAAATTGATATATTTACTCCATATAAAAGAATATTATTCCATAATATGGAATGTATATTTTCACCCAACGGTTGCCTGCTTATGAAATCATCGCCTGCCAACAGAGCTTACCTGATACCCTTTATCCTAATTACAAGCCTGTTTTTTTTGTGGGGGTTTGTGCATAACCTGGATCCCATCCTGATTCCACATCTTAAAAAATCTTTCAGTCTTTCCACCTTACAATCTTCGCTGGTAGATTCCGCTGTGTTTATCGCTTATTTTGTAATGGCGCTTCCCGCAGGTTTTCTTATGAAAAAATATGGATACAAAGCGGGTATCATCACAGGTCTGCTTCTATTTGCTATTGGCTCTTTTTTATTTATACCTGCGGCCAATACACAACAATATACTTTCTTCCTGGCGGCATTATTTATTATTGCCTGTGGGCTTACCATTCTCGAAACAGCTGCTAACCCTTATGCAGCTATGCTGGGCGATCCGGCCACTTCCACGCAGCGTTTAAATTTTGCACAATCGTTCAACGGTCTTGCTGCAACACTGGCGCCCATCATTGGGGCAAGAATTATTCTTGCCAAAGGATTCTCAGACCAGGAGTTAAGCACTATGAGTACCGCGGCAAAGCAGTTGGCGCTTGCATCTGAGGCTTCTAGCGTAAAAACACCCTATTTCATTTTAGGCAGTGTAATACTGGTGATTGCCATCTTATTTGCTTTGATCAAATTACCCGAAATACAGGATGCCGATGAAACGTCTTCCGGTAAAAATATTTTTCATGCACTGCGTCATAGTCACCTGCGTTGGGCGGTTGCGGCACAGTTCTTTTATGTGGGTGCACAGGTTTGCGTATTCAGCTTTTTTATTTTGTATGCTGTGAAAGCTGCTGATATTGATAAAATAAAAGCCGCTGATTATTTGGGATGGGGATGTGGTATGGCTTTTATGATTGGTCGTTTTTTTGGTACTTTTTTAATGCGTTTCATAAAGCCTCAAAAACTGCTGGCACTATATTCGTTCATCAATATTCTGTTATGTTGCGTCGCTATTTTCAGTCATGGTCTTATGGTTATATATGCCGTAATTGCCATTGCATTTTTTATGTCCATTATGTTCCCTACTATTTTTTCCCTGGGCATAAAAGAGTTAGGTGGTGATGCAAAATTTGGAAGCAGTCTTATTATTATGTCAATCGTGGGAGGCGCCATTTTACCGCCCCTGATGGCCCAGATCAGTGATGTAACCGGTAATATCCAGAACGGTTATATTGTGCCGTTACTTTGTTTTGGTATAACGCTGATCTTTGGACTGAAAACGTATAAAATAAGTAAACCGGAAAACCATGCTGCATAGATATTGCCTGGCCCTTGACCTTATAGATGATGAAACGTTGATAGCAGAATATGAAAAGTGGCATCGTTCGGTGTGGCCTGAGATCATTGAAAGTATTCAATCTATGGGAATTACGCAAATGGAAATATACCGTACCGGTAACCGTTTGTTTATGATTATGGAAGTAACGGATGAGTTTAGTTTTGAGAAAAAAAGGATAACCGATCAAAACAATCCAACAGTGCAGGAATGGGAAAAGTTGATGTGGAAATTTCAACAGCCGCTTCCTTTTGCCAAACCGGGTGAGAAATGGATACTCATGAATAAAATATTTGAATTAATATAAGCATAACACGATGATGTTCTCAATGAATCATAAACAGGCAGTAATCACCGGTGGCGGCAGTGGCATTGGTAAGGCCATAGCAGAAATTTTTGCAAGGCAGGGTGCGATTGTGCATATTCTTGAACTGAATGAAACCAATGTCCTGGAAACGGTTGCGGGTATTGTAGCAGCCGGCGGCAAAGCAATAGGGTACGGTTGCGATGTTAGTGATCAGCAGCAGGTAAAAAATATATTTGCAAAAATCGGCAGTTTTGATATACTGGTAAACAGTGCAGGTATTGCACATATTGGTAAAGCAGATACGACTTCGGAAGAGGACTTTACTAATGTGTTTAATGTGAATGTAAAAGGAATGTATAACAGTTTGCATGAAGCGATCCCTTTATTAAAACATCGCGGTGGCGGCGTAATACTCAATATTGCTTCTATTGCTGCGCTGGTAGGAATCGCGGATAGGTTTGCCTACAGTATGAGTAAAGGTGCGGTAATTGCGATGACTTTAAGTGTGGCTAGGGATTATATGCAGGATCATATCCGTTGTAATTCTATCTCACCCGCACGGGTGCATACACCTTTTGTTGATGGGTTTATCGCAAAAAATTATCCCGGAAAAGAAGCGGAGATGTTTGAAAAATTATCACTTTCACAACCAATAGGCCGAATGGCTTCTACAGAAGAAGTGGCTGCACTGGCTTTATACCTTTGCAGTGAAGAAGCTTCTTTTATTACCGGTAATGATTATCCCATTGATGGGGGATTTGTAAAACTTAATAACTGATACCATGAAACTAATACGCTTTGGAGAGCCGGGTAAAGAAAGTACCGGCATTGTTCTGGAAGGTAAAATGTATGATACTTCTGCATTTGGAGAAGATTATAATGAACATTTTTTTGAGACCTATGGTTTACAAAGACTCGCTACGTTTCTTGAAACCCATAAAAACAAACTGCCTTTGGTAGCAGAGGGTACAAGGTTAGGCTCGCCTGTGGCAAGGCCCTCAAAGATCATATGTATTGGTTTAAATTATGAAAAGCATGCAAAAGAAACGAATGCACCCATTCCAACTGAACCCATTCTTTTTTTAAAATCAACCACTGCCTTAACGGGTCCTGATGACGATATTATCATACCCAAAGATTCAGTAAAAACAGATTGGGAAGTGGAGTTGGCATTTGTAATAAGTAAGAAAGCGAGTTATGTAAGTGAAGAAGAAGCAATGGACTATGTGGCCGGTTACTGCCTGCACAATGATGTTAGTGAGCGCGAGTTTCAGCTGGAAAGAGGTGGTACATGGGATAAGGGAAAAGGCTGCGATACCTTTGCACCTATGGGTCCATGGCTGGTAACGAAAGAGGAAATTGCTAATGTTCATAACCTGCGTTTATGGTTAAAAGTAAATGGTACCATGATGCAGGATGGCAATACCGATGATCTTGTGTTTACTATTCCGCAACTGGTTTCCTATATCAGCCGTTTTATGACTTTGTTACCGGGTGATATTATTTCTACCGGCACACCGAGTGGAGTGGGACTGGGAATGAATCCACCTGTTTATTTGAAACCGGGCGATATGGTCGAACTGGGTATTGATGGATTAGGCATTTCACGGCAACAGGTAAAAGCATACCATGCGCATTGATGCACATCAGCATTTTTGGAACTATTCAGATAGCATGACATGGATAACCCCGGCTATGTCAGTTATTGCAAAAGATTTTTTGCCCCGTTACCTGCAGTCTCTACTAGCAGTGAATTCAATAGATGGATGTGTAGCGGTGCAGGCAGAACAGACAACTGGAGAAACTGATTTTTTATTAGAGTTGGCAAGAAATAATTCTTTTATAAAAGGGGTGGTTGGCTGGACTGATTTGCGAGCACCAAACATAATTGAGCGATTGGCGGCTTATACACAAAATAAAAAGCTAAAGGGTTTTAGGCATGTATTGCAGGTAGAAGCGCCGGAGTATATGCTGCACCCGGATTTTATGAGAGGTATTGGCGCTTTAGAAACGTTTGGTTTTACCTATGATATTCTTGTTTTTCCTGGACATTTAGAAGCAGTGTTGGAGTTGGTTAAAAAATTTCCAGGTCAGCCATTTGTTTTGGATCATATGGCCAAACCAAATATCCGGGAAGCTGAGATAGATGAATGGAAAAAAAATATCATGTCCATAGCGCAATGTGAAAATGTGTATTGCAAAATATCCGGGATGGTTACGGAAGCTGATTGGCAGAAATGGAAACCCGAAGATTTTATTCCTTACATGGATTGTATTATTGAATCTTTTGGAACCGATAGAATCATGTATGGATCTGACTGGCCCGTTTGCTTAGTAGCAGCATCTTATAATGAAGTAATCGGTATTGTAGAACAATATTTCAGTTCTTTTTCTGAAAATGAACAAAAGGCCGTTTTTGGAGAGAACGCAAAAAAGTTTTATCATCTATTATAAATAATAAAATGGACCTACAACTCAGTAATAAAATAATCATCGTAACGGGCGGCGCCAAAGGAATAGGCGAGGGTATCAGCAAAGTATTGGCTGCTGAAGGAGCCATACCGGTAATTATTGGGAGAAATGAAAAGGATAACCGGAAAACGCTGGATGAGATCTCAGCCAGTGGTGGCAAAGGTTTTCAGGTAGTTGCCGAATTAAGCAAGCCCGTTGAATGCGAAACTGCCATGAGCAAAGTGATTGAAAAATATGGAAGGATAGATGGGCTCGTAAATAATGCGGGTGTAAATGACGGTGTGAATCTTGAACAGGGCAGCTATGAACGTTTTATGGATAGTCTGCATAAAAACCTGGTTCATTATTACCTGATGGCACAGTATGCATTGCCCTGGCTTATACAATCAAAAGGAGCTATTGTAAATATTGGTTCTAAAACGGCAGAGACAGGCCAGGGTGGTACGTCTGCCTATGCAGCAGCCAATGGCGGAAGAAATGCCTTAACAAGAGAATGGGCCGTTGAACTGTTGAAATACAATATCCGTGTAAATGCTGTTATTGTTGCCGAATGTTACACACCCTTGTATGAAACATGGATACAAACTTTTGAGGAACCGGAAAAAAAACTAAAAGAGATTACGGCAAAAATTCCTTTTGAAAACCGCTTCACTACCAAAGAAGAAATTGCCAATATGGTAGCTTTTTTGCTATCCGAAAGATCATCACATACAACCGGCCAATTAATTCATGTAGATGGGGGCTATGTGCATCTTGACAGGGCGCTTTAATAATATTTCCCTATCAGGAAGCGACTTTAATTTTAAAAATTATGCAGAAAAGTCAAATAATTTCCTGTTTCATTTTTTGTCTCACGGTTTCTTTGGCGAAGTCGCAAAATACTATTCAAACAGCTTCCACTATCAAACAGGAAGTAATGACTGCCTTGCGTAAACAAGTGCTGGATGAAGCGGCCTGGGCCATGATGCAGGAACCTGTAACCGTAACCGCGCAGCGCTCTGGTAGGAGTACTGGCACTAAGCATGATTTTTTTTCTGAAGGTGATTACTGGTGGCCCAATCCTAAAAGTGCGGATAGCGCATATATACAGAAAGATGGTATGACCAATCCCGAAAATTTTACGGCCCATAGACTGGCGATGATCCGCTTCAGCCGTATTGTTGGTGCATTGGCTTCCGCATATACCATTACCGGAGATAAAAAATATGTACTGCATGCATTACAACATTGCAAAGCCTGGTTTATTGACAATGAAACCCTGATGAATCCAAGCCTGCTTTACGCACAAGCTATTAAAGGACGATTTACCGGAAGAGGGATTGGTATCATTGATACGATACAATTGATAGAAGTGGTACAGGGATTAATGGCAATGGAAAATGCCCCAGGAATGAACAGGGATATACTGGACGGATCAAAACAATGGTTTAGCCAATATCTGCAATGGTTAACCACGCATCCATATGGTAAAGATGAAATGAATGCAGAGAATAACCATGGCGTTTGCTGGGTAATGCAGGTGGCTTCATTTGCTAAATTCACCGGCAACAGTTCGTTGATGGAATTTTGTAGCAACCGCTACAAAAATGTTTTACTGCCCAACCAGATGGCCATTGATGGAAGTTTGCCAAGAGAACTGAAAAGAACAAAGCCCTATGGTTATTCGATATTTTGTTTGGATGCATTTGCTACTATCTGCCAGATATTATCCACCAAAGAAAATAACCTGTGGAACTTTACAACAGCTGACGGTAAATCAATTAAAAAAGGCATTGATTTTTTATATCCTTATCTGTCTGATAAAACTCAATGGTCATACACGCATGATGTGATGTATTGGGAAGAATGGCCGGTGGCACAGCCTTTCCTCTTATTTGGCGCCAATGCCTTGGGAAACCAAAACTGGCTAAGTGTTTGGAAAAGATTGGATCATGATTCCAAAGTAGAAGAAGTAATCAGGAATCTGCCAGTAAGGCATCCTGTTATCTGGCTCGATTAAAAAAGGGCATAATCGGTCAGAGAAAAAATATTAGCAACGCTATAGTATTGTAAAAAAAATAAATCAGACATCAGCATCTAAACCAATCGCATTTCCCAAATACATGTAATATGAAAAAGAAAATTTTATTTGTTATCGCCTCTATCTGTATCACTTTATCTGTTTTTAGTCAGCAATTATCGAAAGAAGAACGTATGCAATGGTGGCGCGAAGCCAGGTTTGGCATGTTTATACACTGGGGTGTGTATGCACAGTTTGCTGGTGTATATAATGGTCATGAACAATTACGGGGCGGTGCAGAATGGATCATGAACCGTTCTAAAATTCCGGTAGCCGAATACCAGGCAATGGCTAAACAATTCAATCCGGTAAAATTTAATGCGGAGGAATGGGTAAGATTAGCAAAGAATGGCGGTATGAAATATATAGTAATTACGGCCAAACATCATGATGGCTTTGCCATGTTTACCTCAAAAGCAAGTAAATGGAATATTGTGGATGCCACGCCTTATGCAAAAGATATTTTAAAACCTTTGGCGGCAGCCTGTAAAAAATACGGTATCAAATTAGGTTTCTATTATTCACAGGCGCAGGACTGGAACAATCCGGGCGGGGCCGTTTCCAGAAAAGCAACTTCGGATGGTTGGCTCAACCCGGATTCTGCAAGAATTGATGCATACACAAAAGCACACAATGGTCATTGGGATCCCTTGCAGGAAAATGCCAGCTTTGCTGAATACATAGATAAGGTGGCTGTTCCACAGGTAAAAGAATTGATGACGAATTATGGAGAAGTGGCTGTACTCTGGTGGGATACACCAACCAATATGACAGATGATGCCGCAATAAAACTACAGGAGCAGTTAAAATATCAGCCCAATATTATTACCAATGATCGTTTGAAGCGGCCCAATTTTCCGGGCGATACCAAAACACCGGAACAGAAAATTCCGGGCCTTGCAGAATTGGATGGAAAAGATTGGGAAACCTGCATGACGATGAACGGTACCTTGGGTTACAGAACCTCGGATAATAACTGGAAGAGTACAGAAACCCTGATCCATAATCTTTGTGATATCGCTTCAAAAGGTGGCAATTATTTATTGAATATTGGTCCCAAACCTGATGGTACATTTCCCGAACAGAGTGTGCGTTCGCTTAGGGAAATTGGTAACTGGATGAACATAAACAGCGAAGCCATCTATGCTACGAAAGCCAGTCCGCTGCAACCTTTATCATGGGGACGTTGTACCCAAAAAGAAACGGTTGATGGTAACACTATTTTATACCTGAGTGTATTTAACTGGCCCACTGATGGCAAGTTATTTGTACCCGATGTAAAAAATGAACCTGTTTCAGCCGTCTTGATTGCTGATAAATCAACTCGTAGAATAACCAGAACTGCAGAGGGTATTGTTATTGACTTACCCGCTAATGCGCCTGATAGTATCGCTTCAATAATTAAATTAATTGTGAAAGGAAAAGTAGAAGGGGCCATGGAGACAAAATCAAAAATGAAAACAGGAGAACTGGATTAGCGGTATCTTCCATAGAAGCTGTTTGAGTTAATTATATTTTAAACCCATTGCCACAGATTGCCACAGAAAAAATCTGTGAAAATCTGTGTATCTGTGGCGAAGAATGATTCATAACTTACTTTATATTAATAACTCAAACAGGCTCTAATCGAAAAAATATGAAAAGTATACTATTATCTTTTGCCTTTTTTCTAATAATCTCTGCTCTTACGCCTACAGTTGGCGCCCAGTCTGCAAATACATGGCTAAAGAAAAAAGAGTGGGCAGGGGGATTGCAGTTAGTGCCAAATCGTTTCGTAAATGTGAAAGAGTTTGCGCGGCAATACAAACTACATAAGCTTTATTGGGATGAAGCTTTTGCATTCATGAAAAAAAATGATTTGGTCACACTCCCCAAAGGAAAATATCCTATTGATGGCGATAATGTGTTTGCAACCATCACAGAGGATCCATCCAAAGATTTTGAAAAAACCAATTGGGAATCACACAGAAAATATATTGATCTGCAATATATTATTGCCGGGGAAGAAATAATTGGTATTTACCCCGTGTCAAAAGCAATCGTTACAAAAGAATATGATGAAAAAAAAGATCTGGCTAATTATGCAGTGGAAGGCAAACTGGCGCATTCCGTTCCCGGTACCTTCTTCCTGTTTTTCCCCACGGATGCACACCGGCCAAATATCACACCTGGGGGTAATAAACTGGTAAAGAAACTGGTGATAAAAATTAAAAATGCAGAATAAGTAGATCACTTTATTTTCACCGTCAGAACTTATATTTACGCGAGATATTAAAAGATATGAAAGAGATTTTTTCGTTGCAGCAAACAATGCGTTGGTACGGCCCCAATGATCCGGTTAGTTTATCGGATATACGGCAGTCCGGTTGTACCGGCATTGTTACGGCCCTGCACCATGTTCCCAATGGTGAAGTATGGACAGTAGAAGAAATACAAAAAAGAAAAGTACAGATAGAAGAAGCCGGGCTTGCCTGGAATGTGGTGGAAAGTGTGCCGGTACATGAAAATATCAAAACTCAAAGTGGCAATTATCTTGCCTTCATTGAAAATTATAAGCAATCTATCCAAAACCTATCTGCTTGTGGCATTAAGATCATTACTTATAATTTTATGCCTGTGCTCGACTGGACAAGAACGGATCTTGCTTACACTTTAGTAGATGGTTCCAAAGCTTTGCGTTTTGACAAGATCGAATTTATTGCTTTTGATGTGCTAATGCTGCAACGTGAAAATGCAGCAGCGGATTACACTGCCCCTGAACTGGAGAAAGCCCGGAAAAAATTTGCAGTCATGAATGATGCAGAGAAACTGCAATTGCAAAGAAATATTATAGCTGGATTACCGGGAAGTGAAGAAAGTTTTACGCTTCAAAAATTTGCCGAGGCATTGAATGCTTACAGAGATATTGATGCAAAAAAATTGCAGTCTAACCTTATTTATTTTCTGCAACAGATTATTCCTGTTGCAGAAGATTGTGGTGTAAAGATGGCCATCCATCCGGATGATCCTCCTTATCCTATTTTAGGCTTGCCCCGGGTGGTAAGTACAGAAGCGTATGTAAGTGATCTTTTTAAGGCGGTACCATCAGAAGCCAATGGTTTGTGTTTTTGTACAGGTTCCTTTGGCGTGCGTGCCGATAATGACCTGCCGGGTATGGCAAAGCGTTTGAAAAATCGAATTCACTTTTTACATCTGCGAAGTACCCAGCGCGATGAGGAAGGAAATTTTTATGAAGCCAATCATCTCGAGGGTGATGTAGATATGTATGCAGTAATGAAAGAAGTAGTGATAGCTATGAATGAAAGAAAAATATCCCTTCCTATGCGTCCCGATCATGGTCACTAGATGCTGGATGACCTGAATAAAAAAACCAATCCCGGTTATTCTGCCATAGGCCGCCTGCGCGGGTTGGCCGAATTACGGGGACTGGAAAGGGGTATTGCCAGAGGGCTTTACCCATAAATCTTTTCTGCTGCTTTTAAGATTAATCACAAGGTATAAGAAGCTCTTTAAGTTAATTATATTTAAAACCATTGCCAGAGATACACAGAAAAAATCTGTGAAAATCTGTGTATCTGTGGCGAAAAATGCTACATAGCTTATTTTGTAGTATTAATAACTCAAACAGCTGCTAATAAATTTTTACCGGAAGAATTAGTAGAACCCTCCTGTTAGGTTAATTGTTTTTCAAAACAAAGGCTATTCTCCATTTCCGCATATTGACCATAATTGGGAATGAGCTGGTAGCCGCTCTTTTTATACACTGCAATGGCTTCCGGTTGTCTTTTTCCTGTTTCTAATACGCATTTTTTATACTGTAATTCAGTTGCCCATGTTTCTAATGCTGACAATACTTTGCCCGCAATCCCTTTACCCCTGCTTTCAGGTAAAGTGAACATGCGCTTGATTTCCATTGTATCGGGTGCGTATTCTTTTATGGCGCCGCAACCAACGGGATGGCCATTTTCGTAGGCTACAATTGTATATTTAATGCTAACAATTTTATTAAACTGATCATAAAAAGAATGATCGTCTCCATCTCTTTCAGCCAGTTCTGCATCCAGACATTTTACAAGCTTACTAAAATCTGTATTTGCTGAATCTGTTCTTACTAAAGTAATTGTTTCCATTTTTTTAATGCTGATACTTAATGAAAGCCAACAGCTATTGGCTGAATACCTCCATGGGTTGAACAAATAGGTTGTCAGTCTATTTCTATCTTAAGTATTGATTAAGCCATGAAATCCAGAGCCTGTCTCTTTCCATCTGCGTTACCGGATCACTTGCATTATGAGCCGGAATGGGCCATGCTACAAATTTTGTAAGCGTGCCATTGTCTTTTAATGAATGATATAATTTATACGATTGCGTAATGGGCACTCGAGGATCTCCGGTATTGGCAAGGATTAAGGTGGGCGCTTTAATATTTTTTGCTTCCGTAATAGGAGACTGATCAATATAGTTTTGCATATTATTGCCTACCCACGGCGATCCTCCAATGGCTGCAGCGCGGCTCACATTGGCATCGCCAAAATTATACTGGTCTACCCAATCTGTTACTGCCGCTCCGGAAACAGCTGCTTTCCAACCACCATAATGCCCGGCTAACCATACTGTCATATATCCACCATACGACCAGCCGCTAACCCCGATTCTACCGGTGTCAATCATTCCTGAACTTTTTAGTTTGGCTAAGCCGGCCATTACATCACGTCCCGGTCCGGCGCCTGCATCTTTCACTATCGCCATTTTATATTCACTTCCTAAATTATCACTGCCCCTGTAATTAGGTTCCAAAACAAAATACCCTTCATTGGCCAGCAATTGAGAAAAACGGGAAAACGTTTCAACCGAAGCGGCGCTGGGACCTCCGTGAATCACGAGCACGAGTGGATACTGTTTCCCGTTTTCATAATTCACGGGATAGGTAACAATACCGCAGTTCTTCCATCCTTCTGTCTCCCATCTAAGGGTTTCGGTTTTACCCATAGTCATGGTACTGACTTCATTATTATAATCGGTCAGTCTTACAGGTTTCGCTTTTGCAGAAGATAAATAATAGAGTTCTGACGGATGTGATGTTTCAGAACCCGTAAACGCAATACTTCCGTTTTTACCCACCGAAGCATCAATCCAGAAGGACCATGCGGGGGAAATATTGTCCAGTAAAATTTTGCTGGCAGTACCATCCAGTGATAGTGTCCATAAAGAAGTTTTATTATCGTCATGTCCGCCAATCAACATGCTTTTGCCATCTGGCATCCAGATAGGACGGTAAACATCCCTGTTGATCTTTGTGCTGATATTTTTTCCTTCATCCCCTGCTTTTCCCGTAACCCATATTTCATTGATGTTTTCATTAACGCCTGCTTTCTTATACCAGTAGGATATATTATTGCCGTCAGGAGAAAATGTTGGATATGATTCCAGTTTAGTTCTTGAACTCATGGGTTTTATGGAACCGTCTAATACATTTAGTAACTGGATCGTTTTTGATTGGCCATCACCGGAATAGGGAGTGGCCACTTTTACAAATAAAATCGATTGCCCATCAGGCGACCAGGAGAGGGGTGAAGAAGGCGCTCCTGGTGGAATGGTTACGGGTAAGCTCCAGTCACCTGAAGTTAGTCTTCTCTGTTCTCCGCTTGCTGTATTGAGCAGCCATATATGTGATGATGTTGGCTGGCTGCTGATAAACATATCATTATTGGCGATCTCGAAATCGCTGAAACCTTTTTCAATTTCCTTTTTATTTTTAGGTTCATCTGCTGTTACATAGGCAATGGTTTCTGTTTTTGGGTTCCAGGCAAAGTGTTGAACACCTTTTGGCGTTTTTGTTAATTGTTTGGCTTCTCCACCGAGCATGGAAAGCAAAAAAAGCTGGGTGGTGGATTCCTTACCCTGTCCTGCTTTGGCTAAGAAAGCCAGTTGTTCTCCATCGGGCGACCATCGGGGTTGCGAAACAGTGGGTCTCTCCTGTGTGAGTACTCTTTTTTTGCCGGTAGCTATATCAATCAATACCAGCTCGGCGTTATAACGGTTCTGCAGGTAATCCGGCCTTGATACAACCAGTACAATTGTTTTTCCGTCGGGAGATATCTGCGGGTCGGAAAGATTAGTCAATTTAGCCACATCTGACAGTGTAAATTTCTTTTGTGCAAAAATGCCGGTTGTAAATATAGGTACCAACAGGATAAATAAAACTGCGGTTAGTTGGATATGCCTCATGTAGTTATTTTATAAATGTGGAAGTATTATGCAATCTAAATAAAACTTACAGAAATTTTACAGCTTTCCTTATTAGGAGTGAATACATAAGTAGATGCTGCTCGTTTTGATGAGCTTTTATAATCAGCTTTTTTACTAAGAGGTTGTTTTTTATAACTATCTGTTTTAAAACAAGCCTTTCAACCAATCCATATCTATCCCCTCAAAATTTTTAACTATCCTGTCTGCTTCTTTTAATTCCTCTGCCTTATGTGTGGTAGTGAGCGCGACTGTTTTCATACCCGCACCCCTGGCAGATTGTATACCTACCGTTGCATCTTCAAATGCAATACAGTATTGGGGGGCAACGGCCAGCTCTTTTGCAGCAAGCAGATACATTTCAGGATGGGGTTTACCATACGTAATATCACTGCCTTTAATCACTTTTGTAAAATAATGTTGAATAGGTATGTGCATGAACATAAAATCAATATTCACCTGTATACCTGAAGTAGCTATCACCATCGGTATGTTATGTTGATGCAGTAGTTCCAGCAACTGCAATAAACCCTCTACCGGTTGAATATGCGGTGCATAGCGTTCACGGTAGAGGCTTTCTTTTTCATCGGTATAGCGTTCTATATCTTCCTTACACATATACGGATCACTGAATACATGCTTTACCACATCCGGCATGGTACGGCCATTGAAGTTGGTTACATAATCTTCAATACGCAGTTCCCATCCACGCCTGCGGTAAAACTCCTGCCACGCAAGAATATGATACTCATTATTGTCTATGAGTGTTCCATCGAGATCGAATGCTATAGCAAAGGGAGGCATGGGGGAGTTGGGAGTTAAGAGTTAGGAGTTAAGAGTTAATAGTTGAAAGTTAAAAGTGGGGGTTACTTTTTCTGGGCGGCTTTTACTTTTTCAAGATAGGCTGAGCTGTTGCCTTTGGGGATACTTAACGAGTTCCATTTTTCGTTTTTTAGTAACCTGCCCAAATATACTATCTGACCCACATGATAGGGATAATGTGCAAGCTGGCGGAGGATGGCATCATATACGGGCAATGGCTCGGTTCTGATAGTAACTGTTTTGTGAAGATCCTCGGCAGTAAGGCTTTCCAGCGTATGTATCAAACAGGCCCATCCTTCGTTCCATAGCTGAAGAATATGCTGTTTGGTAGTTTCTTCTTCTACAAATTCTGCATCGCGGCGGCGCCAGTTTTTTTCTCCGTCTTCGGTTAAAAAATTTGTCCAGCGGCT
Source organism: Chitinophagales bacterium (assembly GCA_038222655.1). Lineage (GTDB taxonomy): Bacteria > Bacteroidota > Bacteroidia > Chitinophagales > Chitinophagaceae > Sediminibacterium. The sequence goes on from JBBRHM010000014.1 coordinate 19,597, forward strand.
CAGCATATTGCCATGCATATGTTTTATAATTACCGCTATGCTGTTACTTTCGCTGGCGGGTTGGTAAAAGATAGCTGCATCATCCAGCTGCTCAAATGTTTTATCACCTAATTCTTTATAATAGCGAAAACGTTTGATGGCATTTTTTAGAAATTCTTGTTCGAAACTCATAGAGTAGCCCCGGCCCCTCACAGGGAGTTATTTTTTTTGTAATGATTATTTTCTTTGACAGTAATATTTTTTCAATACTTAGAAGCTGTTTGAGTTATTAATACAAAGTTAGTTATGAAAGCATTTTTCGCCACAGATTCACAGATTTTTTCTGTGCTGATCTGTGTATCTGTGGCAATGGGTTTAAAATAATTAACTCAAACAGCTTCTTAGTTTAAGAGGTACGTCACTTTAAAAATTATCAATTCCCCTTTCAGGCAGCTAGGGGATATAGCCTGCCACCGAATCATTTCCCCGTTTATCTGCGACCGTTTCTTTTTTGCCATTGCCTGTAATACGTATACATTCTGTTCTTCCTATTGCGCCGCGATCAACCAGTTTGTATCCCATGGACTGCAATTGTTTTTTAGTGTCTGCATCAAAATCTTTTTCCACCATTACTTCATCAGGTAACCATTGGTGATGAAACTTGGGTTTGTTTACTGCATCATCTGCGTTCATGTTAAAGTCAATCATATTTACAATACCCTGAAACACCGATGTGGGAATAGTAGTGCCGCCGGGCGTTCCGATAACCACATAGGGTTTGTTATTTTTCAGCACAAGGGTAGGCGTCATAGAACTCAGCATCCGTTTGCCGGGAATAATGGCATTGGCTTCGCCGCCGATTGCACCATACATATTAGGTACACCGGGTTTGGCGCTAAAATCATCCATCTCATTATTTAGTAAAAAACCTGCACCACCCACAACTGTTCTGCTGCCGTAGCCGCCGTTGAGCGTGGTGGTTACAGATACCATATTGCCCGCAGCATCTACTACGCTCAGGTGCGTGGTCTCCTCACTTTCTTTGATCACACCCGCTTTTACCGCAGTGCTTACACCTGCTTTATCTGTTACATAATCACTCATGCGTTGAGAAATATAAGCATCACTCAGCATGGTTTTTACTGGCACTTTATAAAAATCAGGATCACCCATATGTTCTGCCCTGTCGGCAAAAGCCCGGCGTTCGGCCTCAATCATTAATTGCACGGTTTTCGCTTTTTGAAAACCATATTCTTTCACCGGGTATTTTTCAATCATCTTCAGCATCTGCGCTATAATGATACCGCCACTGCTAGGCGGCGCAAAGCTGATGATATGGTGATTTCGATAATCAAACTCAAGCGGGTTACGCAATTTGGCCGTATAATTTTTCAGATCATCATAACTAAGAATGCCATTGCCGCGTTGCATTTCTTCTACAATGAATTTGGCCGTTTCTCCATCATAAAATCCGGGTGCGCCATTTTTCTGTATGCGTTTTAGTGTAGCAGCGAGTTCTTTTTGTACCAATGTATCGCCAGCTTTCCATTTCGCTTCTTTTACCAGTGCGGTAGGTCGGGTACTGTATTTAAGAAAAGATTCTTTAGTGCTGTTTAAACCCGCTGCTTCTTTTTCGCCTATCACAAATCCTTTCTCTGCAAGGTCAATAGCAGGTTGTACCAGTTGTCTGAAAGGTAGCCTGGCATAGGGAAGCGTGGCAAACAAACCAGCAACCGTTCCGGGTATACCTGATGCAAGGTGACCGGTTTGTGATAAGGCCAACTGTACATTGCCATTCTTATCCAGATACATGTCACGCGAAGCTTTTTCAGGTGCGGCTTCACGGTAATCGATGCCAATAAGTTCACCATTGGATTTGCGGCCAAGTAAAAAACCACCACCACCAATATTGCCCGCGCCGGGATATACTACTGCCAGCGCCAGTTGCGTTGCAATGGCTGCATCAAACGCATTGCCACCACTTTTCATAATAGAAGCGCCGATCATACTCGCCAGTGGATGCGCACTGCTTACCGATGCCTGGCTGAAATCACCTTTTTTTACAATTGAATATTTATACGGATTAATTTGTTTACCGGCGCCTATTATGGAGGCAATTTTTTGCGCAGGAAGCAGTTGCAGGTAGCTGGTGGCCAGCAATAAGAGTATCAGTTTTCTCATGGGAGAAAATTACGGATTTTTTTGGAACAGTGGGAGTAGTGAGTTGTGAGTGGGCAGTAGTGAGAAGGCAGTGGGCAGTGCTATACATTGCCAAAATTATTGACTACTTACCACTCACTACTGCCCACTCACTATTCTAAACCTGTAAAAAAAATATCCTTAAAACGGTTGGTTCTTTCTTTATTATTACTTTCACCACTCATTTTTATTGAATATGAAAAAATTACTGCTCGTTTCGTTAGTGTTTATGTTTGTGGCCAACCTGTTTGCACAGGGTTTACAAAGTCCTGAACAATACCTGGGGTATAAAATCGGAACACGCTATACTCGTCATCATAAAATTGTAGAATATTTCAGGGCCGTTACCCAGGCCAAACCGGATATGGTGAAGCTGGAAAAATATGGCGAAACCAATGAAGGAAGAGAATTGATTACTGCATTTATAGCTTCTCCGGAAAATTTACAGAAGCTGGAATCCATACGTGCAAACAATCTTAAGCTGGCAGCGGTATCGGCTGATAAATCAAAGGGCGATGCAACATCGGCACCTGGCATTGTTTGGTTAAGTTACAATGTACATGGTAATGAAACTTCTTCTTCCGAAGCTGCGCTCATGACTTTATATGCATTAGTAGATCCTGCCAATACACAAACAAAAGAGTGGCTGAAGAATACGGTGGTGGTGATGGATCCCTGTATCAATCCGGATGGCCGCGACCGCTATGTGAACTGGTTTAATGGTGTGGTGGGTAAATCCTATAACGCAGATCCTTTCTCACGCGAACATGCAGAGCCATGGCCCGGAGGCAGATCCAATCATTATAATTTTGACCTTAACCGCGACTGGGCCTGGCAAACGCAGGTGGAAACCAGGCAGCGTATAAAAAAATATATGCAGTGGATGCCGCAGGTACATGTGGATTTTCATGAGCAGGGATATAATAACCCATATTATTTTGCGCCCGCAGCAGATCCTTTTCATGAAGTGATCACGCAATGGCAAAGAGATTTTCAGGTATTGATTGGAAAAAATAATGCAAAATATTTTGACCAGAATGGATGGTTGTTTTTTACCAAAGAAAGATTTGACCTGCTGTACCCTTCTTATGGAGATACCTATCCTGTGTATAACGGTGCGATCGGTATGACGTTTGAGCAGGGCGGTGGTCCGCGCGGCGGATTGGGCGTAGTAAAAGCGGATGGCGATACATTAACACTGCTTGACCGTGCCACACACCATTACACTACCGGTTTATCTACCATTGAAACAGCTTCGCGCAATCGCCAGAAACTTGTTGATGAGTTTAAAAAATATTTTGAAGACGGGCTTGCTGCAAAAGCCGCGGAGTATAAAACGTATGTACTCACTTCCAGAGACGAAAACAAGATAAAATCTGTGATCGCTTTGTTGGAGCAGAATGGTATTGAATACGGAACAATCGCCAATAAAAATTTCCGTGGATACAATTATAATACCGGTAAAGATGATGCATTTGCCGATGAAGGGTACCATATTGCCGTAAGCGCCTACCAGCCACGATCTGTGATGGCCAAAGTATTACTGGAACCGAAAACAGTGGTAACCGATTCCAGTACGTATGACATCACTGCCTGGTCCGTTCCCTATGCCTATGGCGTAAAGGCCTATGCCGTAAAAGAAAAATTAGACGTAAACAATAACTGGCACAATTCAGGAGTAGTGAGTGACGTAAGTTCCAATTATGGTGTATTAATGCCCTACCAGTCATTTAACGGCGCCAAAGTAATTGCGCATCTTTTAAAAAATGGGGTGAAAGTTCGTTTTGTTGAAAAGCCTTTTAGTTATGGTGGAAAAAATTACGATCGTGGCACACTCATCATACTTAAAACAGGTAATCCCTATAACTGGAATGAAATGGCCAATGAAGCTGGAAAAAAATTCAATATCCAGCCCGTAGCTGTGCAAACCGGTTTTATGGATAAGGGTGCAGACTTTGGTTCGCCAGATGTGAAAATTATTACCCCCTTTAAAGTGGCCATGCTTACCGGCGAACAGGTATCATCATTGGGTGCAGGCGAGGTATGGCATTTCTTTGAACAGCAACTGGATTATCCTATTACCCTAATCAATGCAGCTGATATAGCAAGGGCCAACCTGAAAGATTATGGCGTATTGATTGTGCCCAATGGCAATTACCGAACATTAGGCGATAAAGGAACAACAGATAAACTGAAAGATTTTGTGCGCAGCGGCGGTAAACTCATAGCCATTGAGAATGCCATAGCTACTTTGGCTGGTGCCGACTGGGGTATTAAAGCAAAAGAGGATAAAGATAAGACTGATGAAAAAAATGAATATGCGAATGTAAAAAAATATGGCGACCGGGAAACACAATCGCTTAGCAGTTCCATACCAGGGGCTATTTATAAACTGGAGCTGGATAATACACATCCATTGGCATTCGGCTACCCTGATTATTATTTTACGTTAAAACAGGATGGCGGCGTGTTTGAATTTTTGAAAGATGGCTGGAATGTGGGCATCATGAAAAAAGATGCTTATGTAACAGGCTTTACCGGTGTAAAAGTAAAAAGCAAATTGAAAGATGGTGTTGTATTTGGCGTGCAGGATATGGGTAGCGGAAATGTTATTTATATGGCAGAAGATCCTCTTTTCCGCAATTTCTGGGAAAGCGGCAAATTGCTGTTTAGCAATGCCGTATTTCTGGTGGGGCAATAGGGGTAAGTATGGAATGGTGAATCGTGACTAGGAATTATGTTGTTTACTTTCTTATTCACCCTTCAGCATTCACTTTTTTTTAAAGCGGTCACTTCAATAGCACAAGTAGCTTTATCTTCGGTGCTACCAATCAAGACCGAGCTATATGAACATTCTTACAAAATCTTTCTGCTGCCTGCTTTCCGCATTAAGCCTTCAGCTTTCAGCTTCCTACGCACAGTCACCGGTAACGTATAACAGTTCCGACATTTACATGCAGTTAAAAAAGCTGAATGTATTGGGCAGTGTTTTATATGTAGCCGCACATCCTGATGATGAAAATAATGGCTTTCTTCCCTGGCTCGCCAAAGAAAAATTATACCGCACCGCTTACCTCAGTTTAACCCGTGGCGATGGCGGCCAGAACCTGATAGGCAGTGAGCAGGGCATTGAACTGGGTCTTATCCGTACACAGGAATTGCTTGCGGCCCGTCGTATTGATGGCGCTGAACAATATTTTAGCAGAGCCTATGAATTCGGTTTCAGCAAAAGTGCCGACGAAGCATTGCGGATCTGGAACAGAGAAAAAGTATTAAGTGATGTGGTATGGATGATACGTAAGTTTCAGCCGGATGTTATTATCACGCGTTTTCCCGGCGATGCAAGGGCAGGTCATGGCCACCATGCAGCTTCTTCCATACTCGCCCAGGAAGCGTATAGTGCCGCAGCTGATCCTAAAAAATTTCCCGAACAATTTCAATACGGTGTAAAACCCTGGCTGGCCAAAAGAATTGTTTGGAATACGTTTAATTTCGGTGGTACCAATACAACATCGAATGATCAGCTAAAAGCAGAAGTAAATGGTTACAATGCTTTACTTGGAAAAAGTTATGGTGAACTGGGTGGAGAAGCAAGAACCATGCATAAAAGCCAGGGCGAAGGAAGGCCCAGAAGAAGAGGATCTGTATTTGAATTCTTTCAACCATTGGGAGGAGAAACAGCGAAGAATGATTTGATGGAGGGTGTGGTAACAGACTGGAAGCGCATTGATGAACCTGGTAATCCTGACGTACTTGACCATAAAAGTTCTTCCAATGAGGGACAATCCATTCAGGATGCAGTAAATAAAATTATCAGTAATTATAATTTTGATAAACCTGAATTATCTGTTGATGCGTTGGTGGAGGTATATAAACAAATACAGCGTATGGCTTATCGCGGGGTATGGTGGAAGCAAAAATTAAATGAGGTGCAGGAACTGATCATCGCCTGCAGCGGCCTTTTTATGGAAGCTACATCCGATAATGAATATGCAGTAAAAGGTGAAAAAATGAATATTAATTTTTTTGTTAATAAACGAAGCAATGCAGATATTCTACTGGAATCTGTGGCGCTCAATTCTGCCGAAATCAATTCCTTTGACTCCTCTGTTAATGTTACACCGGCGTACAACCAGAATATTTCGTTTAATAAAACTTTTCTTGTACAGAATTCTAAACCAGTTTCACAGCCTTACTGGCTTGTAGATCCGCAAGATAGTATTGGGATGTTTACCGTTAAGGACCAGAAACTAATTGGAAAGGCAGAAAGCGAAGCTTCCTACTCTGCACGCTTTACTTTTTCTGCAAAAGGAATAAGTTTTAGGGTAATAAAACCCGTTCAATACAAATACGTTGATCCTGTTAAAGGCGAATTATATCATCCATTGGTAGTAATTAGTCCCTTGATTGTTTCCCTAACTCCAGATGTTGTGTTGACCAATGTAAGAAATGGAAATACACTAATTGGTGACCCCAAAATGTTTATACAGTACAAATCAAATTTTACTGGTCCCCAGATCCCGGTTACCATACATTTAAAACAGGAAGACTCTGTTATGTATGCAAAAGATACCATCATTGATTTCCAGGCAGGGCAGATATATAATTTATCGGTACCGGTAAAGAAAAGTTTCAACCCGGAATTAGATAAATTTATTAGTGCCCGTATAAGCCTGATAGTAAATAATTCACGGATATCTTTTTCGCATTATCTACGGTCAATTAAATATGATCACATACCCGACATACATTATTTCTATAAAGACAACGTACATGTAGTTACGGATGAAATAAAAGTAACGGGTAAAAAGATAGGTTACATTATTGGCGCAGGTGATAAAGTTCCGGAAGCACTGGAACAAATGGGATTTGATGTAAAAATAGTTGGTGAATCAGACCTTGTAGATGAAAAGCTGAAACAGTTTGACGCAATAATTGTAGGGATACGTGCCTATAATATTTACGAGTACCTCACTAATAAAAACGATGTATTATCAAAGTATGTAGAGAATGGTGGTAACCTGATTTTGCAATACCTTAAAAGTAACCAGGTAGGACTCAAACGTGTAAAGGCAGGCCCTTATCCATTTATTGTCAACGGAGGTTCCAGGGTTACAGAAGAAGAGTCAAAAGTAAATTTCTTATTACCCCAACATCCTATATTAAATTATCCCAACAAAATCACGCAAAAAGATTTTGAAGGATGGATACAGGAACGCAGTACCTACCAGGCCGAGCAACTGGACCCACATTTTGAAGCCCCGTTAAGTATGCATGATACAGGTGAAAAGGAAAGTAACGGAAGCCTGGTAACTGCCAAATATGGTAAAGGCAATATCACCTATGTAAGTCTTGTACTCTTCAGGGAATTGCCTGCGGGTATACCCGGAGCTTACAGGTTACTGGCCAATATTATTGCCTTGTCAAAAAAATAAATAAGCGCATGCAACCGAGAAAAAAAATTGGTATTTTAACGATACTCTTAATGGGTTTAGCGATAGGGTTTTTTATTAAGAATGTAAAAATCGGCCTCATCATTGGGCTGGGACTGGGTTTGATGGCAGGGGGATTAATCAGTGGAAGAAAATAAACCTGAGGCTTCTCAGGTTGGTTCCCTGTTATCTTTGAATTGATTAAAGAATATGACAAATAAAAATGAAATATCATTATGGCGCCGCTGGTACTTCTTTGTGCTGTCGGTACTTGTACTGCTCATCATTTTTTTTGCCTGGTTTACTAAATATTTTTCATGAGTCAGCTCGATTGGATAGTACTGGTTGTAACCCTTACCGCTATTATAGCCTATGGCATGTACAAAAGTCGTACGACTAAGAACCTGGAAGGATATTTTTTAAGCGACCGTAGTATGCCCTGGTACCTGGTACTCCTAAGCATCATGGGTACACAGGCTAGTGCCATTACTTTTTTATCAGCACCGGGACAGGCATTTACAGACGGAATGCGTTTTGTACAATATTATTTTGGCTTACCTATTGCCATGGTAATTCTCTGTATCACATTCGTACCGTTATTCAATAAAGTAAAAGTATTCACAGCATATGAGTTCCTCGAAAAAAGATTCGATTTAAAAACCAGAACCTTTACTTCTTTTCTTTTTTTAGTATCGAGGGGTTTGTCAACAGGTATCAGTATCTATGCGCCTTCTATCATACTTTCTTCGTTGCTGGGATGGGATATCTTCTGGACCAATATCGTAATGGGCGGACTGCTGATTATCTATACGGTAAGCGGCGGAGCCAAAGCCGTAGCCTATACCCAGCAGTTGCAGCTGATCATCATTTTTATTGGCATGTTTATAGCTGGCTATCTCATTGTGCATTATTTACCGGAAGGTGTTGGATTTACTGATGCGCTTAAAGTAAGTGGTGCATCCGGTAAGCTCAATGTTATTACTACCGGTATCTCTTCCAAAGGTTTTGACTGGAAGGATCGGTATAATATTATTAGTGGTGTGATTGGAGGTTTTTTTCTGGCACTGTCTTATTTTGGCACCGACCAGTCGCAGGTGGGCCGTTACCTTACGGCCAAAGACAATAAAGAAAGCAGGATAGGTTTACTGATGAACGGATTGGTTAAAGTACCCATGCAATTTCTGATACTGTTATTGGGCGCTATGCTGTTTACGTTTTACCAATTCAATAATGCACCTGTTTTTTTCAATAAAGCTGTTGCTACCAAAGCAATGGAAACACCCTATAAGGATTCGCTGATTGGGATAGAAAAAAGATTTAATCAGCAACAATCATTGCAGCAACAGTTAAGTAAAAATTATATTCTTGAAAAGAAAGAAAATTATAAGGATAGTTTACAGGCCGGGTCAGTAAAATTATCAGGTATCAGGAATGAATATAAATCTGTGCTTACAAAAGCAGTTCCTGCCGCTGATAACAGTGATACCAATTATATTTTTCTTCGTTTTGTGGTAGATTTTTTGCCAAAAGGATTGATTGGCCTACTCATTGCCATTATATTCCTGGCTGCCTGGGGGTCTATTGCTGCTGCATTGAATTCTCTCGCATCCTGCACCATGGTTGATTTTCATGTGAGGTACTTCGGTCCAGCATATGACAATACTAATCTGCAACAATGTGCCGATGAATATAAAACTTCAAAATATTATACATTGGCATGGGGTATCTTTTCCATCATCACTGCAGAATTTGCAACGGGTATGGGCAGTTTGATTGAAGCTGTAAATGTATTAGGTTCTCTTTTCTATGGCGTTATTCTCGGAATCTTTCTTGTTGCCTTTTACCTGAAAAGAGTTGGCAGTAACGCAGTTTTTATAGCCGCCATTCTTGGTGAACTGATCGTGATTGCCTTTTTCTTTCTTGATAAATACAATATTATCGGGCTTGGATTTTTGTGGTTAAATGTGGTGGGAGCTTTAGCAGTGGTTCTGATAAGTATTTTGCTGCAACTATTTTTTAAAAAACCATTAGTAACAGAAACGTTGTAAAATGCAGGCTAAACCACAAGGGCTCAATTCATATTATTTTTATTGTGCCTTAGTGACTTTGTGTGCAAATCGATTTAAGCTTTCCAGGGCCATTCCTTATTTCTTTTGGATTTGATAAGATAGGCTATCACTCCCAATACAATTACCGATACCCCGCCCAGCATCATTTTCTCACCCGTAGAAAAAAAGATATATCCCCAAATAAGTATCGCCAGTATTACAGGCAATGGATACAAAGGCATGCGCCAGGCAAAATGCTGTTTACCTTTTCTTTTCACTAACCATAATAGCCCAATACCCTGGGCAATAAACTGTATCAAAATGCGCATGGCTAATATGGCATCAATTACATCACGCAATTTTAAAAGCAAACTGAATACAAAGGCAACGCCCCCTAATACCAGTAAGGATACATGCGGAAAATGTTTGGTAGGATGAAGTTTGGCGAAGATCTTAAAAAAAGCACCATCACTGGCCGCCGCATACGGAATACGGCTATACCCTAATGTGGCTGAAAAAACAGAAGCAAAAGCCACCCATAAAATAAGCCCGGTAGCAATATTGGCAGCAGTGGAACCCGATAGACTTTGTACAAACTCACTTACTACAAATTTACTTTTCTGTATCTGTGCCATGGGCAGAACAGAAGCAACGCTCACATTCATCAATAAATATAATACCGCGATGCCCGCAATGGAAATAAACATGCTTTTGGGAATATTTTTCTGCGGATTAATGATCTCACCACCCAGGTGACATACATTATAATAACCAAGATAACTGTACACCGTTTTAACACTGGCAAAACCAAGTGCTGCGGCAAATGCATGATCTACCCGCAGTCCGTTATTGATATCTTTCACAGGTTGTAAAAAATTTCCATGTAATACACCCCCGCCAATTATCCAGGTTAGCGTAACCAGTACCCCCAGCCATAATAAAACACTGATCTTACCTATCGCTTCTATTTTCCTGTATAGCATTACAACAATTAATATAACAAGGCTTCCACTTACACATTTACTCTGCCATGCATTGAGAGGAAGTAGGTAGCTTGCATATTGTGCAAAGCCAATAGCCGCAGAAGCTATTACCAGCGGGGCTTGTATCATGGTTTGCCACACAAACAAAAAGCTCATCAGCTTCCCCCAGCGTGGGCCATATCCTTCTTTTAAAAAATTATAACTGCCACCGGCAAGGGGATAGGTGGAGCCCAGCTGGCTCCAGATCATTGCATCAATTACAGAAAGTACAGCACCGGCCACCCATGCATACAAAAACCACGGACCCTGCATGGTTTCTGCTACTACACTCAATACCACAAAGGGACCAATGCCAACCATGTCGGTCATGTTGATGGCGGTAGCTTGTAAAAGACTTATCTTTCTTTCCAGTTTAGGTTGCTCGTTCATGTGCTTGTAATCATTAAAACTATTTCTTTGTAAGCAGACAAAATAAATATGGGTAAAGATTTTTCAACAGTTGATTGGGCAAAAGGTTCCAATATTTACGAAGTTAATATCAGGCAGTACACCGCAGAAGGCAGTTTCGCCGCATTCAGTAAGCATTTACCGCGATTAAAAGAAATGGGTGTTCACATATTATGGTTCATGCCCATAACGCCCATCAGTAAAAAAATCCGGCAGGGTACCCTTGGCAGTTATTATGCCTGCAGCAGTTATACAACTATCAATCCTGAATTTGGTACACTGGACGATTTTAAACAATTAGTGGATGAGGCACATGCATCCGGGTTTAAAATTATTATTGATTGGGTAGCCAACCATACCGGTTGGGATCATCCCTGGACAACACAACATCCTGAATGGTATCTGCAGGATGCAACAGGAAATTTTACGGAAAAAAATGGATGGCATGATGTGATCGATCTCAATTTTGAAATTACGGAAATGCGCACGGCCTTGATTGATGCCATGAAATACTGGGTGTATGAATGTGATATAGATGGCTTCCGTTGTGATATGGCACACCTGGTTACAATCGATTTCTGGAAAGATGCACGTACGCAATGCGAGGAACAAAAAAAATTATTCTGGCTGGCTGAATGTGAAGTGGTTAATTACCATGATGTGTTTGATGCCAGTTATGCCTGGTGGTGGATGCATGTAACAGAACAGTATTCGAAAGGACAAGATTCGCTGGAAACAATTCGTAATGTGCTGCATGCCTATTCTCAATATCCGGAAGGCGCTATCAAATTACTGTTTACAAATAATCATGATGAGAATAGCTGGAACGGGACGGAATATGAAAAATATGGAGATGCTGCGAAAGCATGGGCCGTATTTATCGCTACCTGGAAGGGAATGCCACTTATCTACAGCGGGCAGGAGAGTCCCAATAAAAAGCGTTTACAGTTTTTTGATAAAGATATCATTGACTGGCAAAACCCTTTGCAACTCACAGAGTTTTATAAAACGCTTTTACTGCTTCGGAAAAAAAATTTAGCGATAAGTGAAGGAGAAACTTTTATCCTTCCTAGTGAGTACAGTAACCAGCTCATGGCTTTTCTGCGTAGAAAGGAGGAACAGGTTGTACTGGTTTTGCTGAACGTATCAACTGAAAACCGAATCAGCATTAATGTTACACATAGTTGGCTTACGGGGAGATTCCATAATATTTTTTCCGGGATGGAATTTTTGTTTTCGGGTAATGAAACATTTGAGTTGCAGGCAGGCGAGTACATAGTTTACGAGAAGCTGGGTAAATAATTTTTGCGAGGAACGAAGCAACCTGTGTTGCCACTAACAGGAATTTTGAAAATATATGAGTAACGCAATATACAACCAAACAATCTCTGTGGCCACTAACAGGAATTTTGAAATAACTCTAACAAATAGCAGATTAAAAAAATTGTAAGCACAGGTTGCTTCGTCGTTCCTCCTCGCAAAGACGGCATAAAAAAAGCTTCAAGTGTAGTTGAAGCTTTTTTTATGACTAGACAGTTGTATCAATTTTATTCAACATCACTCAAATCCAAAGGATAGGGATAGGTATTTTCATATCCCGGATAAATGCCTTCAATCTTAATTTTTCTTCCTTTATTTTGAGAGAGGATTCTGTCAAGATCAGTTAAAGTTTTTATTTCCTGGTTGTCAACACTGGTAATAATAAATCCGTCCTGCATTCTTGTTTTTTTCAATAATCCATCCCCAATCCTTTTAACCACAACACCCCCGGGTATCTGATTAGCAGTAGCTGTTTTAGCATCAACAGTAACCAATTCTGCACCTAATTTTTGAAGAATACCTGTGTTTTTTACCACATCCGTATTGCCTGCTCTATTCTTAAGGGTTATGTTGGCAGTATTTTCTTTTCCGTTGCGAACATAGGTCAGTGTAATCTTATCACCCGGTTTGTAACGCGATACCTGCTCCTGTAATTCAGGACCACCTGAAACCCCAACACCATTTATTTTTGTTACAATATCTCCTTTCTTTAACCCAGCCGTATTGGCCGCACCTCCTTCCGGTACGCCGGTAACAAATACGCCTTCTCCTTCTTTATAAGTACTGCCTATTTCTTTTTCCAGTTCTTTAATCTGCTCCTCTGTTAAGTTATCGCTTGGATAATTAATACCGATATAAGCTCTTTGTACCGTACCGAATTTGACGATATCTGTAATGACTTTCTTCACAATATTTACAGGTATTGCATAAGAGTAACCTGCATAAGAACCGGTAGGAGAAGCAATGGCAGAATTGATACCGATCAGTTCACCATTGGTATTGATTAGCGCACCACCACTGTTACCCGGATTTACGGCAGCATCTGTTTGTATAAAAGATTCAACCGGTGTACCACTCTGCCGGCTATTAATACCAATCGATCTCGATTTAGCACTGATGATACCTGCTGTAACAGTAACATCCAGGTTTAAAGGATAGCCGATGGCGAGTACCCATTGCCCGAGCTTGGCTTCATCACTGTTGCCATATGCGAGATAGGGGAGGTTTTTGCCATCAATTTTGATTACAGCCAGGTCACTGCTCGCATCCGTTCCTACTACGGTTCCTTTATATGATTTCTTATTGGCCAGCGTCACATTCACTTCATCCGCCCCGTCAACTACGTGGTTGTTGGTAACAATATAACCGTCTTCGGTAATCAATACCCCACTACCGCTTGCGCGTTGCTCAGGAATCATATTGGGTCGACCTCCAAAAAAATCACCAAAGTCATCGCCGAAAAGATCCGAGAATGGATTTCGCTGCCGTTGTTGTGTACTATTATTACTTACCTGCCTGGCTTTGGTTTTTGTTTTGATATGTACAACAGCTGGTGTGGCGCTGGTGGCTGCCGGTGTAAAATCTACCACATTGGCGGGCGTGTTATTGTTGCCAAAAAAACCGGCATAGTTAACAGGCAGTTTGCCTGCTTCCTGCATGCCTGCAGATTGGTGTTGTTCATATTTACCATATCCCCACACACTCAAAACAGCGGTGGTGGCGCTAAGGGCCACGACGGCGAAAATGCTCTTGAGATTCATATTGTTTGTTGTTTTAAATGAAATGATGATAAGTCAAATACTATGCCTTACTGATTACAAATAAACGAAGCTGTTTAATTGACAGTTGTTCATTCATACCATTTAACAAATATTTTACGACATGTATCGTACTTGTCTTGGTTTCATGACAAGTTAGTGGATACAATGATAACTCTGACAGGATCCTAAAAAGTTACCCGTTAAAGTTTCATCAAAAAAGACAGGGTGTCTGTACCGTCTGCATAATCCTTTAAATAAGGAGTTTGCGACATACCGAAGGGAATATATCCATGACCCACTACACACTGTATTTCTACATTGCCCTTTACTAATTCGGTTAGCGTTTCCCTGTTATCGTAAAACGTATAGTGTACCTGGCTTACAGGTGAAAATGGAGAAATGTTTTCTGTCAGTATTATTGAATCATTGTTCATGTAATACCGGTTGCCCATTATCAGTAGTGCCAGGTGGTAATCAAAATTATTTTTGTATTTATGAAAATCCATTAAATATTCATATTTCCGTAAAGCCTGTAGCAAGGGTATAAAATCATACGCTTTTGGCACAAACAGTTTCGTGATATTGCGGCAGCCAAGGCCAAAGTATAACTGAATATCATCTGATAAAGCCTCCAGTTCCGCGCTGGTTTCCGTTCCGTCAAGCACCGCCACTGATGTCCTGTTCTTACGGATAATATGGGGATATTTACCAAAATAATATTCAAAATAGCGTCCCGAATTATTACTACCGGTGGCGATATAGGCATCACAACCGGTTAAACGTTCGGAGAAGAAAATATTTTCCCGGATCATTGGCGCCCATTCGCCCATTTTTTCCGTAAGATGTTTTATCAGCAATTCGTCTTTTGAAGAAGTTTTCACCATCATTTTATGCCCGCTGATGAACACACACAGAAAATCGTGAAACCCTACCAGGGGTATATTACCTGCCATAACCAGTCCTACTGTTTTAGGTAATGCCTGTGTGTCCGGAATGCCATAGCCAGCGGCCCATGCCTGCAAAAATGACGGGTTTAAAAAAGAGTCTGCAATACTATGGGTTGCCCTATCAATAAAATCCGGTATAAACCATTGGTTTTCCCGGAAAGCCCTTTCTTTGATGGCCAGCCAATCATCCTCTTCCCCGCGCATATATTCACCCAATCTGGCCATTAATTCAATTCGTTCTTGTAAAATCATTTGTCAACCGTATTTTTGGAACAGCAAATGTATCACTAACCCAACAAACCCTTTTTTGTATGGCAATCAAAATCACAGAAGAATGTATTAATTGCGGGGCCTGCGAACCCGAGTGTCCTAATAACGCTATCTATGAAGGTGGCGTGGAATGGTCCATTTCTGACGGAACAACCATCAAAGGAAGTTTTGCGTTGATGGATGGCACAATGGTTGAGGCAGATCAGCGTTTTGCGCCGGTAAGTGTAGACACTTATTATATCACACCCAATAAATGCACAGAATGCCAGGGTTTCCACGAAGAACCACAGTGTGCAGCAGTATGCCCGGTAGATTGCTGCGTGCCTGACGAAATGTACCGCGAAACGGTTGATGAGTTGCTGGCAAAAAAAGCTAAAATGCACATATAATGCACAGCGTGTGTGCTAAACTTTCTGGCAAAACACTTGCAAAACGCAGGTAACTGTTTTACTTTACTATCAATTAGTAGAAATATTAATAATTGTTGCCACTAAAACGACAACAACCTGTAACGGCGGGTGATATTTCCCGTCCACGTGAGGTGAAGAAATTAAGTATTTCTTCACCTTTTTTTTGTAGGTAATAGTGAATAGTGAGTGGTTCATGATAAAAGCACATTGCTTACTCACCACTCACCACTCATCACTCACCACTCTCCATTCACCATTGCCCATTCACCCTTCCCTGCTATATTTGCTTTTCAAGAAAAAAGGCATGAAGAAAAAAGTTGCATTGGTTACTGGAGGATTAAGCGGTGAGGCGCAGATCAGTTATAAAAGTGCCATTACAGTTGGCAATAATGTTGACAGAGAAAAATTTGAAGTATACCGTATAGATATCAATGCCGAAGGCTGGTGGTATGAACCACAGGAGGGGGAGAGATCAAAAGTAAACAGAGATGATTTCTCGGTTACTGATAAGGGAATAAAAATAAATTTTGATGTGGTATTACTATGCATCCATGGTACACCCGGTGAAGATGGTAAATTGCAGGGTTATTTCGATATGCTGCACTTGCCCTATACCAGTTGCGATGCAGCCACCTCTGCCATAACTTTCAATAAAAGATATACCGTTGCCGTAGCTGCATTTGGCGGCATACAGGTAGCAAAATCAATGCACCTCTTTGCACATACACCCATAGGCAATGAAGAAATTTTACAGGAATTGTCCTTGCCGGTATTTGTTAAACCAAATAATGGCGGAAGCAGTATTGGTATGAGCAAAGTAAATCAGGCATCTGAATTAGCAGAGGCACTGGCTAAGGCATTTAAAGAAGATAGCCAGGTGCTGGTTGAAGAATTTATCAGCGGCAGGGAATTCACTATTGGTGTTTTTAAAAATAAAAATGAGATAAGGATATTGCCGATTACTGAAATTCTTACTAAGAATGAATTCTTTGATTTTGAGGCCAAATACCAGGGTAAGAGTGAAGAAATTACACCTGCCGTTATTGATGGACAGATGCAGCAAAAGCTGGAAATAGCCGCCAGGCGTGTGTATGAAGTGCTCAATTGCCGTGGTGTGGTGCGTATTGATTTTATTTATGATCTATCTGCCGGACAACCCTTTATGCTGGAAGTAAATACCGTGCCCGGCCAGAGCGAAGCCAGCGTGATACCTCAACAGGTAAAGGCAATGGGCTGGACATTGAAAGAATTTTATTCAGCCGTAATAGAACAAAGCCTGGCTGACAGATAAATTTTGGGATGGCTGAATTTTAGAATTCACTTATCTTACCGGGGTTTCTATCGTTATAATTTTCAATTGCAACAGTTTACCATGTCAAAATTCCAAAATTCAAACGTATTCTCATCGATAGCACGCAAACCGCTATGGGTGCATATACTGCTGGCGCTTGGATTGGTCATTATTTTGGTATTAATCTTTTTTGGCTCTTTATCCTGGATAACCAGCTATGGAAAATATATAAAAGTTCCTTCGGTAGTAGGACAGGAAATTGGTGCCGCTACCACACTAATGGAGAGTAAAGGCTTTCAGGTGATCATTCAGGATTCTGTGTATGTTGATAGTATTGCTAAACTTGCCGTTGTGAGGCAATCACCGGAGGCAGATGCAACGGTAAAATCAGGCCGTACTGTTTATCTTACCATTAACCGTTCCATAGCACCTCAGGTTGAAATGCCAAATCTTGCAGGGTTCTCTATAAAAAGTGCGGAGATGTATTTACAGAGCCTGGGTTTAAAACTCGGATATGTAACCTTCAAACCGGATATTGCCCGTAATTCTGTATTGGAACAATTGTTCAATGAAGTGCCGATAGTTCCGGGTACAAAAATTCCCATAGGTTCTGTAATCAGTTTTGTTTTGGGAAGTGGTGTGGGAGGTGGTGAAATAAATGTGCCTGATGTTTTGGGTATGACTTTAACGGAAGCTCGTGCATACCTTTCTCCGCTGGGTATTAATATCGGTTCCGTGGTTGCCATGGGTACCATCACCGATTCTGCCAGGTCATTTGTTATCAGACAAAATCCACCACCACTAACTGATTCACTGGGGGCCGCTGGTACCAAGGTGCCCAATAAAATCCGTCAGGGACAGGTGATGGATATCTATATTGGTAATTCACCACCCGTAAGAGATACCATACACGCTCCTTTAAATTGATCAACTAATAAATATAACCGGCATATATGCAAATTATTACTGTTGAAGACCTCAAAGCAAAAATTGATGCAGGAGAATCTTTGCACCTTGTTGATGTTCGTGAACCGCATGAGCATGCTGAATTCAATATAGGTGGATTACTGTTACCACTTGGCAAAGTACAAACCATGCAGGTAGATGAAATCGATGAACTTAAAGACGAAGTAGTATATCTCTATTGCCGCAGCGGAAATAGAAGCGGACAGGCATGTCTTATACTTGAAACTATGGGCTATAAAAACGTAGTGAATGTAACCGGCGGAATGTTGGCCTGGCAGGAACGTATTGGAAACAAATGATGGTAAAGTAACAGTAAACAAGAAACATCCCAACGTCCTTGCGAGGAGGAACGACGAAGCAATCTGTGTTAAGCAGAATTAGCAACAACCCTGAAACAGCAAACATGAAACTTTTCACCGTCCTTGCGAGGAGGAACGACGAAGCAATATATGTTAAGCAGAATGAGCAACAACCCTGAAACAGGAAACATGAAACTTTTCACCGTCCTTGCGAGGAGGAACGTCGAAGCAATCTGTGTTAAGCAGAATTAGCAACAACCCTGAAACAGCAAACATGAAACTTTTCACCGTCCTTACGAGGAGGAACGAAGAAGCAATCTGTATTAAGCAGAATTACCAAGAACCCTGAAACAGGAAACAACTTCTTTAATAAAATTGATAATTAGTCATTATTTATAAAATGAACGGCCATAAGAAAACTCTATGGCCGTTCATGTAACTGTGTATTATAAAGTGATTTTATTTGTGAGTATCTACTTCACTTTCCTTAATACCCTCGCGAAACTCACGATGCACATTTTCTTTTGCATCTGTAAATTCTCTCATTCCTTTACCCAATCCACGCATGAATTCAGGTATTTTCTTCCCACCGAAAAGAATAAGTATTGCGATAATGATGATTAACCACTCCATACCTCCTGGCATACTCATAAAATATAATTTTAAAATTAAAATTGTACTCCCAAAACTTAAGCAAAGAATGGGGTTACCAATGCAACTACCTGGTCTTTTGTCAAAGGCTCATCAAACGCCTCTGTGGCTGCTGCAACACTAAGGTTACCGCTTACACCCGAAAGATTGGTAATGGTAACACCACCTTGTACAACATTGTCTTCACCGGCATAATTACCA
>JBBRHM010000015.1:0-37166 GCA_038222655.1 Chitinophagales bacterium
AATACAGCGGGCATGCAACAGCCAAAAGCAGACAGTAGTGTTTTTAGCTATGCAGGTATTAAGCAGGATATGGCCATGATTACTTCAAAACTGAAATTGACATACACGGATTCTACCGGACGTGCTGATGAATGGATTAGCCTTAACGGAAAAGACGCAGCGGTTATACTGAATCGTAAAGAATCTACTAATAACAATGCCATGCCGCAGCTGAAAGGAATGGCATTGAAAGATGTGGTATACCTGTGTGAAAATATAGGATTGAAAGTAAATGTGAAAGGAAAGGGTAAAGTAGCGGCACAATCCATCTTACCCGGACAGTTAATCGCGAAAGGTCAGTTGGTGAATATTGAATTGAATTAAAGAAGTATAAAAATGATGTCTCAGGTTGCTCAGGAACCACGACACTTATGAAAACATTACAGGACATATTATACAAAGTGCATCTTAACCAGGTAAAGGGAAGTACCGCTATTTCAGTAACCGGTATTGAAATCGATTCAAGGAAAGTGGCGAAAGGTTCAGTATTTGTTGCTATCCGGGGTGTACACTCTGACGGACATATATTTATCGATAAAGCCATTTCCTTAGGTGCCACCGTGATTGTGTGTGAAGAAATGCCGGCTTCTTTTTCGGAAAGTATTGTTTACCTGCAAGTGAATAATACACAGGAAGCAGTGGCTTATATGGCTCATAATTTTTACGATGAGCCTTCTAAAAAAATAAAATTGGTAGGGGTAACCGGTACTAATGGTAAAACCACCATCGCTACGGTGCTGTTCAAATTATTTACGCAATTGGGATATACCTGTGGGTTGGTTAGCACGGTTCAGAACCAGATAGCAGAAACGATTATTCCTGCAACACATACCACTCCTGATGCGGTAAGTCTGAATGCTTTGCTGAAACAAATGTGTGATGAAGGCTGTACCCATGTGTTTATGGAAAGCAGTAGTCATGCGATACACCAGCATCGTATAACAGGATTGAATTTTGCCGGTGGGATCTTTAGCAATATCACGCATGATCATCTTGACTATCATAAAACATTTGAGGAGTATATCCGTGTAAAAAAATCCTTTTTCGATAATTTGCCCGCTTCGGCCTTTGCTATTTCGAATGCAGATGATAAGCGTGGAGAAGTAATGCTACAGAACACTTCGGCCCAAAAATATTTCTATAGTCTAAAAACTACGGCGGCCTTTAAAGGAAAAATATTGGAGAATGCACTCACGGGGCTAGTGATGCTGGTGAATGATAAGGAAGTTCATTTCAGGCTTATAGGCGAATTCAATGCATATAATCTTTTAGCTGTGTATGGTGCCGCGGTTTGTTTGGGAGTAGACAGCGAAAGGGTATTAACTGCGCTGAGTTTAATAAGCGGTGCAGAGGGAAGATTTGATTACATCATCAGTCGGGGCCTGGTCATTGGCATCGTAGACTATGCACATACGCCCGATGCATTGGAAAATGTATTGATGACAATTAAAAAATTGCGCAAGGGTCATGAACAGGTGATAACAGTTGTGGGTTGTGGTGGCGACAGGGATACAACCAAAAGACCCATCATGGCGCAAACAGCCTGCGATCTTAGTGATAAAGTGATCCTGACAAGTGATAATCCCCGCTCAGAAGATCCCACTGCAATTTTAAAAGACATGGAGCATGGTTTAAACAGTGCTGCCAAACGAAAATATATTTCGATAGTAGACAGGAAAGAGGCCATTAGAACGGCGGTAAGTTTTGCTAATAAAGAAGATATCATACTGGTGGCAGGAAAAGGTCATGAAAAATACCAGGATATCAAAGGCGTTAAATATTCTTTTGATGATAAAGAAGTGTTGAAGGAAATGTTTGACTTACTGGGGAAGTAGTTCATAGATCATGGCAAAGGGGTCATAAAATATCTTATGCCCTTACCATGAACCATTAATTAAAAAATATGCTATACTATTTATTTAACTGGCTAAACAAAGAATTTCACATTCCCGGTGCGGGTTTGTTTCAATTCCTTACGTTTCGCATTGCTATGTCGATAATACTGTCGCTGGTGATAGCAACCGTATATGGTAAACGCATTATCCTTTTCCTTCAGAAAAAGCAAATTGGCGAAAGTGTAAGAGAGCTGGGCCTGGAGGGAGAAACACAAAAGAAAGGAACACCTACCATGGGGGGCATTATTATACTGCTGAGTATTTTAATACCTACCCTGTTGTTTGCCAATTTAGATAAAGTATATATCCGTTTAATGGTTTTGTGTACTGTATGGTTAGGAGTAATTGGTTTTCTGGATGATCTTTTTAAGATCCGTGCGAGAAAATCAGCGCAGGAGAAAGGAATTGCCTATAAAAAGAAAGACAGCGATGGATTGGCTGGTGTGTCAAAAATTATCGGACAAATAGGCTTGAGTTTTATTATTGGGGTTACACTTTATTTCAGCAATGCGGTAACAGTGGAAAGGGAGGTGATCACCAGCCCGCATGAACAATTGCAGAAAGGCGAACGACTGGCGAAAGATTCAAACATTATTGTGAGAAAATTAAATGGAATTGAGAAAAAGTTTGTGAAAGTTAAAACTCCGATCACCACTATTCCTTTTGTAAAGAATCACCAGTTTAGTTACAGCAGGCTGATTGACTGGATGGGGCCTGGTGCAGAAAAATATACATGGATCGTTTATATCATCGTTGTGATGTTTATCGTAACGGCAGTATCTAACGGCGCCAACCTCACTGATGGTTTAGATGGATTAGCAGCAGGGGTAAGCGCCATTATTGGTGCAGGTATTGGCGTATTTGTGTATGTGAGTGGTAACTATATTTTTGCCGATTATTTTGATGTTATGTACATTCCCAATCTTGGGGAGCTCTCCATTTTTGTGGGTGCATTTGTAGGAGCCTGTATTGGCTTTCTCTGGTATAATGCTTATCCGGCGCAGGTTTTTATGGGCGATACCGGTAGCCTTGCACTGGGCGGTATCATCGCCTCACTGGCATTTATTGTTCGTAAAGAATTATTGATCCCTATTTTCTGTGGTGTGTTCCTCGTAGAAAATCTTAGCGTGATTTTACAGGTGAGTTATTTCAAATACACTAAGAAAAAATATGGAGAGGGAAGAAGGATATTTCTGATGAGCCCCTTACATCATCATTACCAGAAAAAAGGATTTCACGAAAGTAAGATAGCAGTAAGGTTTTGGATATTAACCATACTGTGCGTGGTATTGTCCATTGTTACGCTGAAAATACGATAAGCAGCAATGGCGCACAGATTAGTCATATTAGGTGGTGGAGAAAGTGGGGTAGGCGCTGCCATTCTTGGAAAGAAAGAAGGGTACCAGGTATTTGTAAGTGATGGCGGTGACATTAAAGCGAAGTATAAACAAGAGCTCTTTGATAATGGAATCGATTTTGAAGAAGGCATGCATACGCCGGAAAAAATATTGGATGCGGATGAAGTGATGAAAAGTCCGGGTATACCTGAGAAGAATGAAATGGTGAAAAAGATCAGGGAGAAAAAAATACCTGTGATAAGTGAGATAGAACTCGCCTACCGTTTTAAAGGAGACAGTAAAATTATTGCCATCACCGGAAGTAACGGTAAGAGTACCACCACCGCTTTGATCCATCATATCTGCCAGACAGCAGGGTTAGATACAGCAATGGTTGGCAACATAGGTATTTCGTTTGCCAAACAGGTAGCGCTGGATCCGAAACCTTTATATGTGGCAGAGATAAGTTCTTTTCAATTAGACGACATCAAAGAATTCCGTGCAGAGATAGCAATCCTTCTGAATATCACTGAAGATCATCTCGACAGGTATGAATACAAGTTTGAGAATTACATCAACAGCAAATTCAGAATTATTGAAAACCAGATAAAAGATGATTATTTCATTTACTGTGAAGATGACCCGGTGATTATGCAACACATGGCTTTACTAACCATCCATACTAACCCATTACCATTCTCTATGAAACAAGAAGTTAAAAAAGGCGGCTACATCAAGGGAGACCAGATGATGCTAAGAATTCAGGAAGAAAGAGTAAGCATGAGTATTTATGATTTTGCCCTGAAAGGTAAACACAACAACTACAACACTATGGCAGCAAGTATTGCAGCCGCAACAATCGGCATCCGAAAGGAAAAGATACGAGAGGCAGTGAAAAACTTTCACAGTCTTGAACACCGGATGGAATTTATTGCGATGGTGCGCGGCGTTGAGTTTATCAACGATAGTAAAGCTACTAATGTAAACAGTACCTGGTTTGCACTGGAAAGTATGAATAAGCCAACGATATTGGTATTGGGTGGTACTGATAAAGGCAACGACTATTCGCTGATTGCGGAGCTGGTAAAGGAAAAGGTAAAAGCAATCGTGTGTATGGGTCTCGACAATAAAAAGATAGTAGAGGCATTCAAAGACATTGTACCTGTTATTGTGGAAACGGATTCCGCAAAGAAAGCAGTTAATGCATCTTTCAAACTTGCTGCAAAAGGCGATGTGGTCCTGTTAAGTCCTGCCTGTGCAAGTTTTGACTTGTTCAAAAACTATGAAGACAGGGGAACACAATTTAAAAATGCAGTAAAAGAACTTTAAATAAGTATCTCGTAATTCCAACTTACCATGGCTGAACCAAAAGATACCTTATTCTCACAAATGCCAACCATCACCGGCATGCGTGGGCATATTGTTGACAGGACCCGGGGAGATAAATATATCTGGGGTATCGTGGTATTATTATCGCTGATATCGATATTAGTGGTGTATAGTGCTACGGGTTCACTGGCCTACAAAATGTATAAGGGTAATACGAATGTGTATCTTTTTAAACAGGTTTCTTTTTCACTGGTAGGTTTATTGCTTATTTATTTTCTGCATCGCATTAACTATACAATCTTTTCAAAGGTTGCCACTATTTTATTTTTACTGGCTATTCCCTTGTTATTATATACTTTATTTTTTGGCGCCAGAATTAATGATGGCAGCCGCTGGATCAAACTGCCCATTATTAACATGACCATACAAAGCAGTGACCTGGCAAAGCTGGCACTGTTCATGTACATCTCACGCTTATTGAGTAAAAAGCAGGAAGTGATTAAAGACTTTAAGAAAGGGTTTATACCTGTAGTCATTCCAGTACTGATCATTTGTGCGCTTATCATGCCGGCAAATTTATCCAATGCCTTACTTACCGGTGCTACTGCTTTGTTGCTGATGTTTATCGGAAGAATAAGTCTTAAACATATTTTCCTCACAATTAGTATTGCATTGATTCCTGTATTATTTATCATAATGGTAGCGAAACTTACTTATGATGGTAAACAGATGGATGATACCCCAAAAACAGGCATGGCCCAAAAAGTAAAAACATTCGGGCGATTCGGTACATGGGTTAAACGGGTACAGGATTTTATGTATGCAAAAGATAATGAAACACCCTACCAGGTGCAACAGGCAAAGATTGCTATTGCTAACGGTGATATCCTGATAGGGCTTGGCCCAGGTAATAGCCGTCAAAGAAATTTTCTGCCACAGGCCTACAATGATTTTATTTATTCCATCATTATTGAAGAATATGGTTTGTTGGGTGGAGCTTTTATGATTTTTATTTACCTCGTTTTTCTTTTTCGATGCATCAGAATATTCAGGCGATGCCCCTATGCATTCGGCGCATTTCTTGCATTGGGACTAAGCTTTACGTTAGTAATACAGGCCGTAGCTAATATGGCGGTGAATGTAAATTTAGTTCCTGTTACCGGTGTTACGTTACCCCTGGTAAGTATGGGCGGAAGTTCCTTTCTCTTTACCTGCGGGGCAATAGGTATTATTTTAAGTGTGGCAAGAAATGTAGAACAATTGGAAGGTAAAGCCCCCCAGCTCGCTGAAGTTGCCGTTAGTAAAACCCCTGAACAACCATAAATGGATAGTAATACATCTATAAAAAATATTGTTAACTCGCCCTCTAAGGGGACGAGGGGTATCATCATAGCTGGTGGTGGTACTGGCGGACATATTTTTCCTGCCATTGCTATTGCCAATGCTCTTAAGCAGGAGGATCCTACTATTGAAATTTTATTTATTGGAGCCAGTGGCAAAATGGAAATGGAAAAAGTTCCACAGGCCGGATATACAATAGAAGGGCTGGATATTGCAGGATTTGACAGGCAGTCTCTTTTAAAGAATATCCTACTGCCTTTTAAGCTAATAAAAAGTTTTTTCCAGGTAAGAAACATTTTGAAAAAATTCAAGCCCCGTGCCGTGGTTGGTGTGGGTGGTTATTCTTCCTTTCCAGTTTTACGGTATGCACAGGCAAGAGATATTCCCACCTTTATTCATGAGAGTAATTCATTTGCCGGCAGGAGTAATATTATGTTGGGAAAAAAGGCGACAAAAATATTTGTCGCTACAGGCGGGATGGAAAAATTCTTTCCAAAAGAAAAAATAATGATTACAGGGAACCCTGTACGTAAAGAGATCGTTCAATCAAAGATCACTAAAATGGAAGGTCTTTCTTTTTTTAAATTGGCCGCTAATAAAAAAACAGTACTGGCAGTAGGAGGTAGTCTGGGTGCAAAAAATATTAACGAAGCATTAGCTACACACCTGGATGAATTTGAAAAGAATGATCTCCAATTGATCTGGCAAACAGGTAAAACCACGGCAGCAGAATATACAAATAAAGGAATAGACAAGCCAAACCTATCGATACATGATTTTATTAAAGAAATGGAAATGGCATATGCGGCAGCTGATATTGTCATCAGCAGGGCGGGCGCTATGGCAGTAACAGAATTATGTGTAGCTGCTAAGCCTACGCTATTTGTGCCTTACCCACTGGCAGCGGAAGATCACCAGACTTCGAATGCTATGAACCTTGTAAAAAAAAATGCTGCTTTGATGATAAAAGATAGTGAGGCAAAAGAAAAACTGGTTACAGCAGTTATTGCCCTGTCGAAAGATGAATCATTACAGGCAACATTGAAAAGAAATATTAATGCATTGGCCGTTAGCAATGCCGATGAAATAATTGCCAAAGAAATAATAAAATCTATTAGTGAGTAAACTGAACGATATACAAAAGATCTACTTCATCGGCATCGGTGGAATTGGCATGAGCGCCCTGGCAAGATATTTCCTGTCGAGAGGTGTACAGGTATCCGGCTATGATAAAACTTCCACCCCGCTTACTCGGGAACTGGAAGCAGCAGGCATTGCCATTCATTATGAAGAAAGAATTGACCTTATCCCGAAAGATGCAGATACCGTAGTATATACACCGGCCATTCCATCGCAACATATAGAGCTTGTATATTACCGCGAACAAAATTATACGGTAGTAAAACGCAGTGATGTGTTGCAATGGATCACAGAAAGTTCTTTTAATATTTGTGTGGGTGGTACGCATGGCAAGACTACGGTTACTTCCATGATCGCTCATCTGCTACGTCATTCCGGGTATGGCTGTAATGCCTTTCTGGGTGGCATCGCTGCAAACTATAATACTAATTTCTGGAGCAGTGAACGGAATGTAGTAGTTGTGGAAGCTGATGAATACGACCGAAGTTTTTTAAAATTGGTACCAGATATAGCTGTCATTACAGCTATGGATCCTGATCACCTCGATATTTACGGCACAGCGGAAGAAGTGGAGAATGCCTTTATACAATTCTCTCAAAAACTAAAGCCGGGTGGTTGCCTGGTAACAAAATATGGATTAAGCCGTCAAAGTGAATTAAAGGCCGCGCATCAATATACCTACAGTTTTGAAAATGATCAGGCAGACGTACATGCTGCCCATATAAAAGTAAAAAATGGCAGCTATTGGTTTGATGTGGTTAACAAAGACTGGACACTGACCGATGTTGTTTTGCATATGGGCGGATTACACAATATTGAAAATGCAATTGCTGCCATAACCGTAGCCAAACACCTGCACATTGATGATGAAAAAATAAAAGCCGCCGTAGAAGATTTTAAAGGAGTAAGGCGAAGATTTGAATATGCACTGAAAAATGATCAGCACGTACTGATAGATGATTATGCCCACCACCCGGAAGAATTACGTGCCTTACTTAGCGGCGTGAAAAGCATTTTTAATACAGAAAAAATAGTGCTGGTGTTTCAGCCGCATTTGTTTAGTCGCACAAATGACCTGGCAGATGCATTTGCACATAGTCTGGATATGGCAGATGAAGTAATACTCCTGCCCATTTATCCTGCCAGAGAATTACCAATGGAAGGCGTAACAAGTGAGCTGCTCCTCAATAAAATGACCATACCAAAAAAGCAGGTATTGAATAAAGAGCAGTTGAAGGATTGGGTGGTGACTAATCAACCAAAACTCATTGTTATGGCGGGTGCGGGTGATATTGATGCATTGGTTCAACCGGTAAAAGAATTATTGCTGAAAAAGTGAATATGCGCAGGTACAAGTGGAAAAAAATATTGACAGGCGTAGTTTGGGTGCTGATCGGGGCGGGAACAATCGTGCTTCTGGGCGCTGCCATGCAGAAAAAGTATCAAAAACAATGTGCGGATATAAAAATCGAGATCACCGGTGTAGAGCGCCATATGTTCATTGATGAAAAAGATGTGCTCACAATATTGAATGCTGCAGGGCCTGTAGCTGGTAACAAAATATCCGCTATCAATCTGAGGGCTATGGAAACCATGGTGGAAAAAAATCCATGGGTTAGAAACGCAGAAATGTTTCTGGATAATAACCAGCTGTTACAGGTACGAATAGAAGAAAGGCAGCCGGTAGCAAGGGTATTTACTTTGGAAGGCAATTCTTTTTATCTCGATAGTAATGCATTGCGCCTTCCATTGAGTGAAAAAATTTCGGCCCGCGTGCCAGTCTTTACAGGGTTTCCGTCTGATAAACCAAAACTGGCAAAGCCGGATAGCGCCCTGCTTCATAGTATCGTTAAGATCGGCCAGTACATAGGAACTGATTCTTTCTGGATGGCCCAGGTGGCCCAGGTAGCTATTACCCCACAATCAAATTTTGAAATGATACCTATTGTGGGAGATCATGTGGTGGTATTGGGTGATGCAGAAAACGTAGATAATAAATTCAAACGTCTCTATACTTTTTACCGGAAAGCCTGGTTACAGAATGGGATCAATACCTACGAAAAACTGGATGTACAATATACTAACCAGGTAGTAGCCGTAAAAAAAGGAATTACCAAAGCAAGAATTGATTCGGCCCGTTCAAAAGAGATCATGAATAACCTGCTGGCAAGTTCACCGTTAAGTTTAAGTGATAGTAGCCTGGTAATTTCTGCTAACAAGCCAACGGTTCAAAAAGTGCTAAAGGATACGGTTGTTATGGTAAAGCCGGCATTGCCCGTTAGGAAGTCAACCGTGAAACCGTTGGTTAAATCAAATTCAATCACACAAACAAACAATAAAACAGGCGTAAAGCCGTTATCGAAAGAGAAAAAATCCAAACTGAATCTTAAGAAGACCGTTAGTAAAAAGCGTTCACCAAAATCGGAGCATCCGAAAGCGGTGTTGCAGAAAAATCTGTGAGTAGTAAGAGGTCAGAAGTAAGGTATAAAAAAATAAATTCTTCTCTCACTACTGACCAATCATTAATCACCAAAATAAACACACAACTAAAGTATATCGACCCTATCACAAACAACTAAAACACACAAATTATGAATCACAATGAAGCACCTATCATTGTTGGTCTTGACATTGGAACTACTAAAATAGCAGCCATTGCCGGCAGAAAGAATGAATACGGTAAACTGGAGATACTGGGTTTTGGCCGTGCCAACTCCAATGGTGTTCAGCATGGTCAGGTGCTGAACATAGACCAGACCATCAAAGCCATTCAGCAGGCTTTGGAAAATTGCTATGAAAGTAACCCCGACCTGGAGATCACTGAAGTGTATGTTGGCATTGCCGGTCACCACATCAAAAGTTTACAGACACGTGGTGATATCGTAAGACAGGATCCTGATACGGAAATTAAACGTCCCGAGATTGATCAGCTGGTTAATAACCAACGAAAGACATTTATTCCTGCAGGCGACCAGATCATTGATGTAATCCCTCAGGATTTTCACGTAGACAATATCCAGAACATTAAAGACCCTGTAGGTTACAATGGCGTTAAAGTGGGCGCTAATTTTCATATCATCACCGGCGACAGAAACGCGATACGAAACATTAACCGTTCAGTTGAAAGAAGTGGTCTTACTACAAAAGATCTTGTATTACAGCCCCTGGCATCTGCCAGTGCAGTTATGAGTGATATAGACATGGAAGCCGGCGTAGCCATACTGGATATTGGCGGTGGTACCAGTGACCTGGCCGTTTTTTATGAAGGTATTTTAAAACATACTGCTGTTATACCTTTTGGCGGTGAGAACATCACTAATGACATCCGTATGGGGTTGGGTGTATTGAAGAGCCAGGCAGAAGCTATGAAAGTTCAGTTCGGAAGTGCTTTGGCAGATGAAGCAAAAACCAATGCCTATATAACTATCCCGGGTTTAAAAGGAATGCCTGCAAAAGAGATCAGTGTAAAAAATCTTGCGGGTATTATACAGGCACGGATGAGTGAGATACTGGATTTTGTAACCTATCATTTAAAGCAGGTAGGACTTGACAGTCGCGCATTAAATGGCGGTATTATTTTAACAGGTGGCGGATCGCAGTTAAAACATCTGATCCAGTTAACTGAATATACCACAGGACTTAACGCACGAATCGGTTTACCTAATGAGCACCTGGCGCCGAATCATATAGATGAGTTAAAGAAGCCTATGTACTCAACCTGTATCGGTCTTATTTTAAAAGGATACAGTGATTATGATCACAAATACAAAGAGTTTACAGAAAAATTCAGAAAGGTGGAAGTACCTAGAAACCTTGTGCAGAACACAGAATCCGCTAAAGAAACTTTACCCGTTGCGGCTTCTGTTGATGTGGCTGCGAGAAAGCAAAAGTTTTGGGATAAGTTCAAAAACAACCTGATTGATCTGTTTAAAGAAGAAGAAGACCATGTGATAAAATAAATAGACAGGTATTGTCGTTTGTTTATTACAGTCGTGTAGGAAAATCTCTTATTTCACTAAAAAAAGTACGTTATGATTCATTTCGATCTTCCCAAACAAAAATCTTCCATCATCAAAGTATTGGGTGTGGGAGGTGGAGGAAGTAATGCTGTTAACTTCATGTTTGAACAGAATATCGAAGGTGTGGATTTCATTATCTGCAATACAGATGCTAAAGCCATAGAGCAAAGCAAGATTCCTAATAAGATACAACTCGGGCCGCACCTTACACAGGGTCTTGGTGCAGGTGCCAATCCCGAAGTGGGCAAAATGGCTACAGAAGAATCACTCGAAGAGATTAAACGCATTTTAGAGGTAAACACTAAAATGGCATTTATTACTGTGGGTATGGGTGGTGGAACAGGAACAGGTGGTGCCCCGATTATTGCACAGATCTGTAAAGAACTGGGCATATTAACAGTTGGGATTGTTACAACACCTTTTGGTTTTGAAGGACCGCGCCGTCTTCAGCAGGCAGAAGAAGGTATCAGCCAGCTGAAACCCTATGTAGATACACTGCTGGTAATCAGCAATGATAAATTACGTATGCAGTATGGCAACCTGAAAATGAAAGAAGCATTTGGTAAAGCGGATAATGTACTGGCAACTGCTGCTAAATGTATTACGGATATTATTAACAGCCGTGGTCATATTATTGTTGATTTTGCCGATGTATGTACGGTAATGAAAAATGGCGGTGTGGCCATTCTTGGTAAAGCTGAAGTTGAGGGAGAAGATAGGGCACAACGTGCCATTGAAGAAGCATTAACTTCTCCTTTACTGAATGATAATGATATTAAAGGGGCCAAATGGATTCTGATTAATATCAACAGTGCGGAAGGCGAACATGAGTGTACCATGGATGAACTCGAAACCATTAACAATTACCTGCGCATGCAGGCAGGTGAAGATACCGATGTGATTGTGGGTATGGGTTATGAGCCAGCGCTTGACAAAAAGATCGGCATTACTTTAATTGCAACCGGCTTTGAGCATAAAGATCCTTTTGCCAAACCTGTTGCCATCAAAAAAGCAGAACCACAGCCTGAGAAAATTGTGATGCTATTGGAGACTGAATCGACCAAAGTACTTACACAGTTTGTACAGGAACCTCCAGTTCCCGTTGTGGAAGAAAAAATACCGGTAGAAGAGAATGATCCTTTTGCGCCCAGTTTGCACGAGTCTTTACCATTGGAATCTATGCTCAGTATTTTGGGCAAAAAGGGTTCCGGTATAGCCGTTCAACAAAATGGGGAAGTTACTGTGCCGGAAGAAAAGGAATCTATGGTTTTGCAGTTTGAACTCAGTACAGAAATAACACAGGAAGTAAAAGTAGACATGCCAGTGGAGGAAGTACAGGTGACAAAAACTGCGATGGAAGAAATGATGGATTTTAGTGTAAGTGAAACACCTACCCAGCAACCGATTTCAATTGTTACGGGCTTATTAAGCAAGCCTTCCAATATTTATGCACAACCCGAAGTGCAAATGCCCGCTCCTGTTGTTGAAATGAAGCAGCAGGAACCAGCACCACAGGTAAAACAGGTTGAAGCGGAACCTGTATGTGTGGAGCCTGCTATGCAGTTAGTAATGAAAGATCATGTAGAAACAACTCCTGCTCCCGTTACGTTGGCGGCCGATATGCAGGCCGCTTATGATGATGATTCACTATTGGGTGAGGTAGAAGAGCAGAAAAAAAGAGCAGCCGAAAGAATTCAGAAACTGCGCAATCTTTCCTTCAACATGAATAATGGAGGTGATGCCAATAATGAGTTTGATGCCGTACCGGCATACGTTCGCCGTAATATGGAGTTGTT
The DNA here is from genome assembly GCA_038222655.1 of Chitinophagales bacterium. GTDB lineage: Bacteria > Bacteroidota > Bacteroidia > Chitinophagales > Chitinophagaceae > Sediminibacterium. The sequence continues at coordinate 12,897 of JBBRHM010000015.1, forward strand.
TGGAAGTACGTTAACTTCTGTAGAGAATTTCTACAGCAAGTACACGGTAGGTAAAGACGAGAATGATCAAACACAGATCTCTACGATTAATACTTTCCTAGATGGTAAAAAACCCGACTAATCCTTGCTTGCTATAATTTGTGTTTTAATTCCCTGGTGATTTTAGTTGTGTGCCCCCGATGCTGAGTCGGGGGTTTTATTTTGATTGAACAGATGAACCAGAAACCTAATGTGCGATCAAGTGCAACTTAAATATATTTCCCCTCCTCGCCCGCGAGGAGGGGTGCCCCGCGATAGCGAAAGGCGGGATGGTGCAAACTTTTCTTTAAAACGCTTGTTAATCATCTTATGGCTACTATACTCATCACAGGCGGAACCGGTATGATTGGAACAAAACTGGTCCCATTATTAGTTGCACAAGGTTATGAAGTAATCATTCTTACCCGCAGATCCCCTGCAATGGGTACCTCACCAAATATTAGGTATGCCCAGTGGGATGTCGATAAACAAACCATTGAGGCAGATGCCATATCAAAAGCAGATCATATTATTCACCTGGCCGGTGCAGGTGTAGCAGATAAAAGATGGAGTGAACAACGAAAGCAGGAAATAGTAGATAGTCGTACGCAAAGTAGTGCACTTATTGTAAAAGCATTGAAAGAAATCCCCAACCATGTACAAACGGTGGTGAGTTCTTCTGCCATTGGTTGGTATGGGGCAGATACAGTAAGTAGTAAGCAGAAAGGATTTACGGAAGAAGCTACGCCAGATAAAGCGTTTCTGGGTAACACCTGCCGCCTTTGGGAAGAAAGCATAGATCCGGTTACAGAACTCGGCAAACGATTGGTGAAACTGAGAACAGGCATTGTCTTCAGTAATGACGGCGGTGCTTTACAGGAATTCAAAAAGCCTTTGAAAGGCGGTGTGGCTGCTATTCTCGGAGATGGTAAACAAATGATTAGCTGGATTCATGTAGATGATCTTTGCCTCATGTATCTATATGCAATTAAAAACCAGGAAATGAAAGGGGTTTATAATGCAGTAGCGCCGATACCGGTTACCAATGAGTATGTAACCCTTGCCCTGGCTAAACAGCTGCGTGGTAAATTTTATGTTCCAGTAAACGTTCCCTCATTTGTACTGAAAATAATTATGGGCGAAATGAGTGTAGAAGTTTTAAAAAGCGCTACCGTCAGTTCCCAAAAAATACAATCAGCTGGTTTTAATTTTCTATACCCCACTGTGGAAAAAGCATTTGCCAACTTACTTACTTAGGTTTACTGAGATTATAAATCTCTTCTTTTATGCACCGCATAGCAGATCAGCCATATAGTAGTGGTAAGAAGTAGGGTATAGATCACATGTTGGGGAATCATATTCAGCGCGCGTTCGTACCCTGCCTTGGCATCTTTACCAAACCTTCCAATAAATGCAGGCGCTGGAATAATGCGGTCCGATATTTCAAACGGAAGAAACCTGCCTATATCATCGGCTTTGAACCTGGCCCAGGTAACCGCAATATTTTCTATCACTAAATAGTAGAAAAGAAAAATACCTAAAGCAATAAAAGCTTTCTTAATAAGGTATCCGAGTAAAAAAGCAATGGACAACTGAGCAAAGGTCTGTAATAAAAACAGCGGAATGTATTGCAGTTGTAAATTCCACTGGAATGCTCTGCTGCTGTCTGCATAGAAACCAAAACCGGTAGCTACTAAAATATATACAAGAGAGGCAATGACTGAAACAATCATTACGTCAAATAATTTACTGGTAATGAATTCTGAACGGCTCCATCCATCAATGATATTCTGCCGGTGGGTACGGAAAGTATATTCGTTGGTAACCAGCATAATTACCAGTATCGATGGAAGTAAGATAAAGAAGGAAGAAAAATAGGCTACAGAATGCCAGGTTTCAGGAAAGGCAAAAGGGTTGCCCAGTAACAATTTGGCAATATTATTAGTCACTTCTTTACCGGTGGTGGCTTTCAAATAACCATAGTAGAACATTGCATTCACACCGGGATAAGTTAGTGTTACAATGCCGAGCATCCACCAGAAAGCAGGATATTTTTTTATTTTGAGCCATTCAATTTTTATCAAAGAAAGCATGACGGTTAATTTAAAGTTAGTCGTTGGTTAATTCAAAAAATTTTGTCTCAAGGCTTTTCTTTTTTACTGCGAGTAAACTCAGGGTAACCCCTTTTTCAAAACAAAAACGATTGATATCCTCAAGTTTGGCAGTATTGACAGGAAAAAATAACTGAATCGTTTTTCCATCCCGTTTAATCTGGGAATATCCACCGAAGTCTGAAAGCAAGGAATGAAGTTTGCCAGGATCGGTAGAAGAAATTTCCACAATATCTTCATTAGCCAATACTTCATCAACCTGCCCCGCGGTTAAAAGTGTGCCTCTTTTCATAATGGCTACATGTGTGCATACTTTTTCTACTTCATCTAATAGGTGACTAGCCATAATAATGGTTTTACCACGCTGGGCAAGCTCTTTGATGAGTTCCCGAATCTCTGCAATACCTACCGGATCAAGTCCGTTGGTAGGCTCATCAAAAACCAATACCTGTGGGTCGCCAAGCAGGGAGGCAGCAATGGCCAGGCGTTGTTTCATACCAAGGCTATACGTACTGAAGCGGCTATTTTTACGTTCTGTTAGTTTTACAATTTCCAGTACGCGGTCAATTTCCTGCGCGTTACCCCTTCCACTGATGGCATGCGTAATATTCAGGTTGTCAACAGCAGACAGGTAATGATAAAAATTGGGTGTTTCTAAAAGCGAACCTATTCTCTTTCTTGTTCCGGGCGATCCCGGCTGGCCAAACCATGCAAAGGTTCCTGCATCAGCTTTTAATATATCCAGTATAATACTCAGCATGGTAGTTTTACCGCTGCCATTTGGGCCTAGAATTCCAAACACAGATCCGTCGGGTACTTCATACGAAACATTTTTAAGCGCCCTGATAGCGCCGTAAGATTTGGTAATGCCATTCAGAGAGAGAATAGTTTCCATAAAATTCAGTTTAGGATTGGTGATGTACCACTTCGAAGATAATCAGTTATTGATTATTTAGCAGTAATAATGATAACCCGTGTTACCGCTGTAAGAACGGTAAATTTTATGTTATTAGCGATTTACATTTATATTCACTAGCACAAGCGCTTCCTATGCCAAACAAGTATAGCCGCGAAATACTTATGATATTGAAAGATTACCTGCAGTCTTTTCCCGGTACGGAAAGGGCCGTTAATCAATTGGTTCGGCAACTGGCAGATCCTGCTATGGCAGATATGGTTACGATAGAATATATAAAAACGAATTTTGCTATTATTCCTGAAATAGAAAAAGCCGCCATAGAACAAATTGCACTCACAGAAGAAAAGAAACTGGGTATGCAACTTTACTTTTCTCCCGCCCCCATTATGGTTCATACAGACCAACTTTTTTTGCAACCCTTGCTATTCAGGTTATTTTCTGATTTGTTGCAAACTGCGAGGCAAAATTCAACTGTAAAAATTCATGTAACAGGTAATGAGGGGCGATGTGTAATAGAATGTATTAATCAGGGCCAGATGATAATACGCCAACATTCTGAAGCATATTTTAAAAAATACCGTATTACCAATGTTTCCGGTGCCCTAGCAACACAAGCAGAAAAAATATTACCCGTTTATCAGCAACTGATAAAAGATATGGATGGTGAATTATTGTATTCTTTCAGTAAAGAGAAGGACAATTATTTCAGGTTGAAATTGCCGCTTCGCTGATTCAAAAGTCAAAAAATATTTTTTGACTTTTTACTTTTGAATTTTTAATTCCTAACCGGTTTCCCGCTCTTTAACACACTCTGTATTCTTTCTAAAGTTTTCTTTTCACCGCAAAGGCTCAGGAATGCTTCTCTTTCCAGGTCTAGAAGGTATTGTTCGGTTACCAGGCTTTGTTCACTAAGGTCACCGCCACACATTACATACGCTAATTTTTTTGCTACGAATGCATCATGATCTGTTGCATAGCCGCCACGCCACATTCCATTAATTCCTGCATACATGGCACCCAGTCCTAAACGTCCCATCACTTTTACATCTTTGCGCTGAACAGGAATGGCGTAACCTTCATCATACATTTCTATCACGCTTTTTTTTGCTTCTAAGATACGGCGGCCTGCATTCATCACTACTTCATCCTGCCCTTTGCGTAAGATGCCCATATCAAAAGCTTCCTGTGCAGAAGTGGCCACTTTAGCGGTGGCTATGGAAAAGAAACGGTTTTTTAAGGTAACAGTTTCTGGTTCATCTTCATGCAGTTCATCGCCGGCACGCAAAGCAAATTCTTTGGTGCCACCGCCGCCAGGTATTAATCCCACACCCAATTCTACAAGGCCTATATAGGTTTCTGCAGCTGTGCAAACTTTATCTGCGTGCAAATTCATTTCACATCCACCGCCTAAGGTTAGTCCATGGGGCGCTATTACAACGGGGATGGAGGAATACCTTACCCGCATCATACTGTTCTGAAACATACGTATGGCCATATCCAGTTCATCATATTCCTGTTCAATAGCCAACATAAAAATCATACCCACATTGGCGCCTGCGCTGAAGTTAGCGCCCTCATTGGCTATCACCAGGCCTTTACATTTTTCTTCTGCAATACTGATCGCTTTATTTAATCCTTCCAACACTTCTCCGCCAATACTGTTCATCTTGCTGCTCCATTCAAAACCCGCCACGCCATCACCAATATCATACAGGCGGCAAGCGCTGTTTTTCCAAAGAAGTTTATCTGAATGGTTACTCAAAATAATAAAAGCTTCTGCACCCGGAACCGGCTTATAGGATTTAGTACCCAAATCATAATATAATTTTTTGCCGGCTTCCACTTTATAAAAGCTCTGTATGCCCCCCGCCAGCATTTCATCAATCCATCCGGCTACTTTATAACCGGCTGCGCTCATGGCCTCTTTTGTTTTGGCAACACCTAATACATCCCAACTTTCAAATGCGCCAATTTCCCAGCCAAAGCCGGCCATCATCGCATCATCCAGCCGATAGATCTCATCGCTGATTTCAGGAATACGATGCGAAATATAAGAGAACAAAGCATAATGAAATAACTTATGAAATTCGCCGGCTTTATCAGTGGCATTTACCAGCATCTTGAGCCGCTGCTTCAAATCTTCTACCGGTTTGGCTGCATCAACACTAGCAAATTTTGGTTTTATCCTTGCGCCATACTCCATGGTCTGCAGGTTAAGCGTCAGTATTTCTTTGCCTTCGGCTGATTTTATTTTTTTGAAAAAGCCCTGTCCTGTTTTATCGCCCAGCCAGTTATTAGCCACAATTTTTTCAAGCCAGGCGGGGGTGGTGAAAATAGTTTTCGCCTCATCGTCCGGGCAATTATCGGCTACTCCCTTCGCCACTTTTACCAGTGTATCGATACCTACCACATCCGCTGTTCTGAACGTTGCAGATTTAGGGCGACCGATAATGGGACCTGTCAATGCATCTACTTCATCCACACTCAACCCAAGTTTATCCATGATATGAAAAATGCTCATGATACTGAAAACCCCAATCCTGTTGGCGATAAAAGCAGGCGTGTCTTTACATAAAACCGTGGTTTTGCCCAAATAAACATCTCCATAATGAAGCAGGAATGCAACTATTTCCGGATCTGTATAAGGGGTTGGAATGATCTCGAGCAAACGCAGGTAACGCGGGGGATTGAAAAAATGCGAACCGCAGAAATGCTTTTTAAAATCTTCACTACGGCCTTCGGCCATCATGTGAATGGGAATACCGGAGGTATTTGAGGTAACCAATGTTCCCGCCTTACGAAACTGTTCTACTTTTTCATAAATCAATTGTTTGATATCCAGTCTTTCTACTACTACTTCAATGATCCAGTCGCAACCCGCAATATCTTTCATATTGTCGTCGAAATTGCCTGTTACTATACGTTTCGCCACCTCTTTCGTAAAAACGGGTGAAGGGTTGTTTTTTATGGCGGACTGTAAAGCATCGTTCACAAGTTTATTCCGTTCTGCGGGTTTGGTACTTTCTTCAGCGCCTTTGGGTACCATGTCAAGCAATAGAACCTGTACCCCAATACCTGCAAAATGACAGGCAATACGGGAACCCATAACACCACTACCTAAAACAGCAACTTTTCTGATAGAACGTTTCATGATGAAAGCTTTTCGTAAAAATAGTTAGTTATGCAACTAATTGTATCGAAGAGCGTAAAAATATTTTCAGGTTCTGTAGACAGGTAGCCGGCCAAACAATCATATAAAGGGGTAAAAGAGTAGGAAAACAGTCATCTTCTTTGCATAATCAAACACTGGTTATACAAAGAAGGTAGACTAATCAGCAAGCGGTCATTTTTGTAAAGGTTCTGCCCGTTTATATGCCTGATAAAGGCATAGGCAGAAAACGCATAATAAAACATATACTAACATATCGGGGGGATTTGCGTCAACAATTTATTATAAATTTTCATTACAAAAGTTATTTTAACATAATAAATTATACAGAAATGTGCATACAGATGAAATGTCTACGCTCCTTGTAAAGGATGCACTATAACTGAATGCCAGAAAGGGTATACAATCGACATACATTCTGCGAAGTTTAGGAATTATGTGGTTTTACGTTTAATTTCCTAATGACAGTATGTTAGCATTTTTCGTCATTATTCTATTCTGCCTGATCTGGGCTAAGGGTAAATAGCCCTTTCTTACCGCTGTTTCGCTTTTGCAACCTTTCAAAAATTAGCGGTAGGTTTTGCCATGCTTTCGGTTATTTTTGTTCCCTATGGACATTGATGCAAAAATGGTGGATGACCTGGCGCACCTGGCAAGGTTACAGTTTAACGAGGCTGAAAAAGAGGCTATCCTCACCGACCTGCAGAAAATGGTGGCTTTCGTAGAAAAGTTGCAGGAAGTAGATACAACCGGTATAGAGCCATTGCTCCATATCAGTGATGCTGAAAACGTATTGCGCGAGGATATTGTACAGGGTTCTATCTCCCGTGAAGAAGCTTTGCGCAATTCGCCTGTGAAGGATTCGGAGTTTTTTAAAGTACCCAAAGTAATAAAGAAATAAAATCTTCGGAGACATAAACGAAAACTGAACTTATGAGTGATGTCATCATCCGTCTGGAAAATATCCAAAAAAGCTATTTCATGGGTAACCAGGCGATACCTGTATTGAAAGGGATATCACTCGATATTTTTAAAAATGAATACGTGGCGCTAATGGGTCCATCAGGAAGCGGAAAAAGTACCCTGATGAATATACTGGGCTGCCTCGATTCGCCGACAGGTGGAAAATACATACTCAATAATAAGGATGTAAGTAAAATGCCCGATGATGAACTTGCCGAAGTAAGAAATACGGAGATCGGTTTTGTGTTCCAGCAGTTTAACCTATTGCCCCGATTAACAGCTGCCGAGAACGTAGCATTACCGCTAATCTATGCCGGTGTTAGTAAAAGAGAGAGGGTAGAAAGGGCTTTGGAAGCATTGGAGAAAGTGGGCCTGGAAGACAGAAGTCATCATAAATCCAATGAACTTAGCGGTGGACAGATACAAAGGGTGGCCATTGCACGTGCCCTGGTAAATAACCCGTCTTTGCTGCTTGCGGATGAACCTACCGGTAATCTCGATTCAAAAACTTCTGTGGAGGTAATGGAAATATTTGGCAAAATACGCGATGCCGGTAATACCGTTGTATTGGTTACCCACGAAGAAGATATTGCACGATATGCCCATAGAATAATCCGTTTGCGGGATGGCCTGGTAGAAAGCGATAAAACTAAACAACTCTCGATGATTAGTCATCATTAAAATTGTCAATGGAAATTGATTATTCACCATTGCCCATTCACTACTCACTATGTCCATGAAGATATATACAAAAACAGGCGACCAGGGTAAGACCTCGTTGATCGGTGGCACCAAAGTACCTAAAAGCCATATCCGTATTGATACCTATGGTACGGTGGATGAATTGAATTCTTATATTGGGTTGGTATACGATCATATAACCCATGCACATTCACAATCTACCTTGAAAGAAATACAGGACCGGCTATTTACCATCGGTTCGTCTCTTGCCTGCGATCCTGATAAAGAACCGCTGATGAAGATCCCCGACCTGAAAGAAGGCGATATCAGCTTACTGGAGAAAGAGATCGATACCATGAATGAAGTGTTACCACCCATGAAATTTTTCTTGTTGCCAGTAGGGCATATAGCCGTTTCTACTACGCATGTAGCCCGATGTATTTGCAGACGGGCAGAACGTTGCTGTGTAAACATGCAGGAACAGGAGCTTTTTGTGGATCCGCTTGTGATAAAATATTTAAATCGCTTAAGCGATTATTTATTTGTGCTGGCACGATATGCCGGCCACTTATTGCATGTTTCGGAGATACCCTGGAAGCCGCGTTTGTAACTATCAAAAATTCCTAGTTTTTCTTTCAATAATAGTTCGTATCATTTTCACTCAAAGAGGCAAGGCGTAAAATATTCTTTTACTGCGCCCTCGCGTCTTAGCGTGCCATATATTCTGCGAAAAGAAAAATTATACAATGTGAGTGCGCAGGCGGAAAAAATTATCCTACCATTTTCCCGTCCTTCATATGCAATGTGCGGTCGCTCATAGCTGCAAGCTCTTCGTTATGGGTTACGATGAGAAAGGTTTGTTGGAAATCGTTTCTGAGCTGCACAAAAAGTTCATGTAATTCTTTGGCATGGGTACTGTCTAAATTACCGGTAGGCTCATCAGCAAATACAATATCGGGGTTATTGATCAGCGCCCTTGCCACGGCCACTCGCTGCTGTTCGCCACCCGATAATTGCTGCGGTTTGTTGTTCATTCGATGGGCCAGCCCTAAAGTTGTCAACAATTCTATGGCGCGACTGGTCACTTCTTTTTTCTTTTGGCCCGCTATCCATGCCGGAACAGATATATTCTCCAATGCCGTGAATTCGGGCAGCAGGTGGTGAAACTGGAAAACAAAGCCGATATGCTTATTCCGGAAGGCAGCCAGTTTTTTTCCAACAAGAAGGTCAATGCGTTGCCCGTTAAGCCAAATGGCCCCCGAATCAGCGCTGTCAAGCGTTCCGAGAATATGCAATAAAGTGCTTTTCCCTGCACCGGAAGAGCCTACAATACTTACGATTTCCCCTTTTTCTATATTGAGATCCACACCTTTGAGTACCTCTAAACTGTCGTATTTTTTGGTAATATGTTCTGCTTTCAGCATCTGGAAGGGTTAAATTATAGGTACAAACGTACAACAGCAGGGGGCTTGGACGGCAATTTTTGAACATTTGTTTACATAAAGGTATTAACTCGGGTTTGGTGGTTTCGTTTATACGGCTACATTTGCAAAAATATTAAAAGGTAAAATATGTTCTGGACTTTAGAATTGGCAAGTTACCTGGAAGAAGCTCCCTGGCCTGCAAGCAAGGATGAACTGATCGATTATTCCATCCGAAGCGGTGCACCGCTCGAAGTAGTTGAAAATCTCCAGGAACTGGAAGATGAGGGAGAAGTGTATGAAAGCATTGAGGACATCTGGCCCGATTATCCAAGCCAGGAAGATTTTATGTTTAACGAAGACGAATACTAAGTTCCCTCTTTTTTCAAAGAAAATTATATAGGTATGCGAAAGCCATTCAATCCTGAATGGCTTTCGTGTTTGATACCGGAAGCGTATGAATTTTATTGTTTTTGAAAACTCATTTTGAAATATAATAAAACCAGGGTGAGTAACAGTACTACCACGTTAGCCAAAATAACAGGGCCGCTGTTAATAGCAAAGCCATAGACTAACCATACAGTTGTGCTTGTGAGCACAATCAGGATCATCCATATACTCAGATCGCCCACACTTTTTGATTGCCAGGATTTATATACCTGCGGTATAAAAGTGATAGACGTTAAGAAGGAACCGAAGTACCCTATGTATTCAACCAGATCCGGTGGTATAACGAGTAAATAAGTCATTGCATATTTTTTTGTTTATTGTCCATTGTCCATGGGCAAAGTCGTTATTCAGTAATACCCATTTTCTGTAAAACCTTATCGCTTACACCGGTTGTTGAATAACCGCCATCGTGTAATAAATTCTGCATGGTTACCATACGTGTAAGATCAGAGAACAGTGTGATGCAGTAGTTGGCGCAATCTTCTGCAGTAGCATTACCCAGCGGCGCGATAGCATCTGCATAATCAAAAAAATCACCAAAACCTTTAATACCTGTGCCAGCCGTGGTTTTAGTAGGCGATTGTGAAATGGTATTGATCCGCACTTTTTTATCAATGCCATATTGGTAACCGAAACTGCGGGCAATAGATTCCAGCATCGCTTTAATATCGGCCATGTCTGTGTAGAAAGGATACGTGCGTTGTGCGGCCATATAGGTAAGCGCCACTACACTTCCCCATTCATTGATAGCATCTAATTTTTTGGCAACAGCTAACATTTTATGAAAGGATAACGCAGATACATCAATCCCTTTCTGGAAATAATCATAATTCAATTCAGTGTACGGAATTTTTTTGCGGATGTTTACGCTCATGCCGATTGAATGCAGTACAAAATCTATTTTTCCACCCAGCACTTCCTGCGACTTTGTAAATAAGTTAGTCAATTCATCCACGCTGGTTGCATCGGCGGGGATGATCTGAGAACCTGTTTCTTCAGCCAGTTTGTTTATCTCTCCCATGCGCATGGCTATCGGTGCATTGGTCAACACGAATGTGGCACCTTCTTCGTGTGCTTTTTGAGCCACTTTCCAGGCGATAGAGTTTTGGTCCAATGCGCCGGTGATGATACCACGTTTACCTTTTAATAAATTGTACGGCATAGTCTTCGTTAGTTTTAAAATGTTAGAGAAGGTAAAAGTATTGAATTATTACTGTTCCAATAAACTTCAGGTATGTCTTTTGCGCCCCTGAGGTTTCATTGCATATTTGTGATCTCCTACAGTTTTTTGTGTCGCAAGGATGGCAAGTATCGCAAGTAAGAATTAATTCATCATCATTTCCTTTGCATTCTCTAATGCGGCGGCGGTAGGCTTTTCTCCGCTGAGCATGCGGGCAATGGCCGTGATGCGTTCATCCTGATCGAGTAGGCGGATATTGGTTTTTACCGTATCATTTTTTATCTCTTTGTACACAAAAAAATGCGCATTAGCCTTGCCTGCAATTTGGGGCTGATGGGTAATGCAGATGATCTGGCGGTTGGAGGCAAGGCCTTTCATAATTAATCCTACCTGTCTGGCTGCTTCACCGGAAATACCGGTATCTATTTCATCAAAAATCATGGTAGGCAAATCAATGGATTGGGCCACCAATGATTTAATACATAACATCAAACGGCTCAGTTCGCCGCCGCTGGCTACTTTACGTATCGGTTCAAAACGGTTACTTTTGTTTGCATCAAAAAGAAATTCAATATTGTCTTTTCCAAAAGCAGTTAAGTCTGTTTCTTTCATGGCTACTTTTAACCGTGCATTCGGCATACCCACCTGGATCAGTAAGGTAGTTACTTTTTCTTCGAGTGGTTTTATTTGTTTTTGTCTCGCTTTAGAAATACTATCAGCCATCATATTGGCTTCTGCAAACAACTTTACTGCATCCTTTTCCTTAGCAGCAATCGTTTCATCCATGCTAAGTACCACCTGTAATTTTACTGCTAAATCATTTTGTATCTGCAGGAGGTCACCCGTTGTTTTTGCAGTATGTTTTTTAAGAAGCTTATATCCATCCATTAAACGTTGGTTGATCCATTCGATTCTTTTCTCATCAAAATTAACTGCATCATTTATCCGGTCCACTTCACCCGCAATATCTTCTATCTCTATCTGTACACTTTTCAGGCGGTCAATTATATTGAGCAGGTCGGGATGATACGAAGCATAGCTATTGAGCTGGGTTACCCATTGTTTGCATAATTGCACAACTGGTAGTTCACTTTCTTTCAGGTCAAAATATACTTTGGTTAATGTTGTTTTGATGGCTTCTGCATTGCTTAACAGCTTCAGTTCAGTATCCAGGTCTTCCAGTTCATTTGCTTTCAAACCCATTTCATTCAATTCATTGAAGAGAAACTGGTGATAGTCCAGTTCTTTATGAAAAGCTTCTTTTTGCTGCTGCAGGATGGCCAGTTCTTTTGCAGCCAGTTGCCATAGCTGATATTTTTTTTGATAGGTAGCCAGATAGGTTTCGTTGCCAGATAAAGCATCCAGTACCTGCCGCTGAAAATCGCTGTCGCCCAGTTCCAGTGTATCAAACTGCTGGTGGAGATCAACCAGTAAAGAAGTCAGTATTTTTAATTGCTGCAGGGTAGAAGGTGTATCATTGATAAAGGCACGTGATTTTCCATTTGCAGCGATCTCTCTTCTCAATACCAATTCAGTATCTATATCCAGGTCATTTTTTTGTAAAAAATCAAGTACCGCTATTTTATTATCTATGGTAAAATAGCCTTCAATAAAACATTTTTTTTGTGCGTTTACCAATACGGAACTATCTGCTCTCTCGCCCAATATCAGGCTCAGTGCACCCATCAGTATACTTTTACCCGCACCCGTCTCACCGGTAATGATATTAAGCTGAGAAGAGAAGTCAATCCCTATCTCATCTATGATGGCATAGTTTTGTATGAATAGTTTGCGAAGCATTTTTAGTTACGGAATACCTTTTACCAGTTTCCGGTTTTTAACTTTTAATTTTTAATTTTTAATTTTTAATTTTTAATTTTTAATTTTACTTAGTTCCCCGCAAGTTAAACAACCCCTCCTTGTCCAGCAAAAACCTGCGTTAAATACTTAACCACATTTATTCTCCTTTACACCTTGCAATACCTGATTTCGCACGTTGGTCCAATGAATTCTTGTATTCATGATCAGCCATATCGAGGCAGCGCTGGTAATACTGTATTGCCAATGCTTTCTGTCCTTTTTTTTCATATAACTGCCCTGTTTGTAAAGCCGCACGTGCCGCAAAATATTCTTTTCTGTTTTCTCCAAGTCTTATAGCTATCAGGTAATTATGTATGGCATCTTCTTCCCGCTTCAGGTCATCATAAATGCGTCCCACACGGTAGGCGAATTCCAGTTTTTCTTCTTCTTTCAGAAAATCATCTTCTGTTTTCCCCTGTAATAAGCCTGCGGCATCATTGGCATAACCACCATCGCTCAGCAGTCTTGCTTTTAATAAAAGTATATTCGGCCATTTACCTGTTTTGGCTTCTTTCAATGCCTGTTTGTCGGCATCCGAATCTGTAGCACCTCTGTTTAAAATTCGTTTTCGTGTTTCCTCCGCTTTGGCCATATTACCCTGCAGGTAATAGCACCAGCTCAGTTTCTGGAGCGCATCTTTCACATAAAAATTTCCTTTGAAGGTATTCAGAAAAATCTCTAAATATTTTGCCGCTTCCTGTGTTTCCAGATGGTATAATCTGGTAAAGCCCAGTTCAAAATCCCATATCTCTGTTTGTAAATAGTCATTTGATTTATTACGGTTCAGGATTATGTTTTTCGAATAGTCGGATTGTTTATTATTCAGGCCAAGATTTGCGGCCATATAGGCATGGAGATGATTATTTACCAGGTCCAGTTTGCGTTGCTGCGTAAAAGCGAGCGCTTCTTCTTTTTTATTTTCTATATAAAACAGGAGGTAAGGGTAAATGAAAGCCGCATCATTGAATAGCAACTTTGCCCAGGGATCATTACTGTTCACAAACCCCCTTACGGTTTTCATACCTTCTGTTAAAGAACCCCGCATTCCCAATAAACCGGCTATCCATTTGTATCCATTAGGTATGGTGCCTACAACAGCCTGTAAAGAACCATACATTAAGTCGTTTGGGGTAAAAGCAGGAAACTGTTTTTTATTTTCTTTAATGAGCTGAAAGGCGCGGCGAAATTCCCAGCCCGCATCCCAAAGTTTGCCAAACTTTATAGACACGGCAGCTTTCTGTATACGAACGGTACCCAGACAATAATTATAAAAGGGAGAATTTTCCGGACCAGTCTGTAAAAGCGCGATGCGTTCCAGAAATTTAGGATAACGGGTTTGATAATCTTTGGGATCCTCGTTCAAAAAAAGCAGGTAGAAATCGGCATAGCTTTCCAGTAAAAGCGGTATCAGGTTATCGGGATTCTGTTGTCTTGCTTTTTCTGCCAAAGCCAGCCCGCTGTTGATCTTCAATTTGGTAATTTCCTGGTAGGCCTGCTGGCAGGTACTGGTAAACTCATATACTTTCTGGGCGCTGCCCGCATTAAATAAAAGGATCAGTAACAGCCATACAACAATTCGCTTCATGATGACCGAAAATAAGAAAGGGTAGCCAAATGCTACCCTTTCTCTATTATAATTTAAAATCTAACCAGGTTATTTTGCTTCCACGCTGTCATTTAGTGTGGCATCTACCAGAATACGTCCGCAGTTTTCGCAAACAATAATTTTTTTGTGTAAACGGATCTCACTCTGGCGTTGTGGGGGTATGGAGTTAAAGCAACCGCCACAGGCATCTCTTTCAACCGGAACAACAGCCAGCCCGTTACGGTAGCTTTTGCGGATACGGTCGTAGCTGTACAATAAACGTTCGTCGATATGATTGCGTGCATCAGCACTTTGTTTATTAAAATGGGTTTCTTCCTTTTCTGTATCAGCAATAATTTTCTGGAGTTCTCCTTTTTTATGGGTAAGCACACCTTCTTTAACAGCCACCTGTTTCTTGGCAACATCGAGCGCTTTGATCTTTTCTGTCAGCTCTTCATTGGCATCGCGGATATGTTTCTCTGCTAGTTTAATCTCGAGCTGCTGCATTTCAATTTCTTTATTGATGGCTTCAAACTCGCGGTTATTCTTAACATTCTCACTTTGCTTTTCATATTTAGCAATCAGCGCCTCACTTTCTTTAATAGTGTTCTTCTTGCTTTCAATGAATTCGGTGATACCATTGATCTCTTCTTCCACACGGGTCTGACGGGCTGTTAAACCCTGTATTTCATCTTCCAGATCGCTTACTTCCATGGGAAGTTCGCCTTTCAGAATCTGGATCTCATCCAGTTTGCTGTCAATCTTCTGCAACCGTAACAGGGTTACCAGTTTTTCTTCAACGGAGAAATCTTTCACTGCTGCCATAAAGGTTTGTTGTTTGTTATTTTTTTGTGGTTTTTTTGAACCGGCTTTCGCAAATTTTGGCTCACCTGCTGTGTCTGCCTGCCGGTAGGCAGGTAACTCACTTCGGGCTTCCGGTCTTTCCTCAACCGATGAAATAGTTCACAGGATTGGTTTTTACGCCAGATTTGAGGACGGCAAAGGTAGGGAATTTAGCCTGTAAAATCTCAACCAAAAGATCGGTGGTAAATTGTTCACTCTCCCAATGGCCTATATCGGCAATCACCAACCTGCTATCAGCGTCGAAAAACTCATGGTACTTAATATCCGACGAAATATAGATATCTGCCCCTTGTTCTATGGCTTTACCTATCAAAAAACTGCCGGAACCGCCGCAAAGCGCCACTTTTTGTATTTTTTTGCCTAATAACGGCGTATGCCTTATCAGTTTCAATTCAAATGAGGTTTTAAGCATATACAAGAAGCCGGTCCCGTCCATTTCTTCCGGTAATTCGCCCATCAGCCCGCTGCCAACAAACTGGTTATCATTGTCCAAACTAACGACATCATAGGCTACTTCTTCGTAGGGGTGATTGTCAATCAGGGCTTTTACCAGTGCAATCTTTAAATGGGCCGGGAAAATCATTTCCATTTTTGTCTCTTTTTCTTCATGTCGTTTGCCCGGTTCGCCTACAAAGGGATTTGTTTGGGAAGAGCCTTTAAACGTACCTGTTCCCTCAGCATTAAAACTAGCCTCACTGTACTGGCCAATATGCCCGCCACCGGCTTCGAAAAGAGCGGATCGTAATTTTTCTGCATGCGCCACCGGCACAAAGGTGAACAGTTTCATTAACTGTCCGCTTTTAGGGGCAAGGATCCGCCGCTTTTCCAAGCCTAATTTATCGGCAATAGCATTGTTTACCCCATCCTGCATATTGTCTAGGTTAGTATGGATGGCATAGATAGCGATATCATTTTTAATTGCGGCAATTACTGTTCTTTCCACATAATTGCTGCCAGTAATTTTTTTTAGTCCGCTAAAAATAACCGGGTGATGTGCCACCACGAGGTTGCAGCCGCGGGCCTGTGCTTCCATCACCACTTCTTCCGTAACATCCAGCGTGCAAAGAATGCCGGTACATGGCCAGTGGGCGTTTCCGGTAAGCAGGCCTGCATTATCGTAGGATTCCTGGTACATAAGGGGTGCTTTTTCTTCCAGGGCCTGTATCACTTCGATTATTTTCATTTTTCTTCTGTTGGGAACAGCTAATGTACCTTCATTCTATAATTTTTATATGGCAGACGCAAACTTTCTTTTTTATAATGGTACTGTAATGAAGACGGGTAAACTGCTGATCTCACCCGATAACCGGTCTTTTCGTTATGGGGATGGTTTTTTTGAGACCATGAAAGTGATGAATGGAAAGATATTGTTAGCGGATCAGCATATGGAACGCCTGTTTTCTTCGCTCGAACTGTTGCAGTTTCAAAAACCTGTCTATTTTACGCCTGACTACCTCAAGGAACAGGTGCTGACCCTCGCAAAGAAAAATTTTCATGATAAACTGGCAAGGGTGCGACTAACTATTTTCAGGGGTGAGGGTGGTTTATATGATGTGATTAATCATTTTCCACATCATCTCGTACAAACCTGGGAACTGGCGCCCGCCAATAACAGGCTCAATGAAAATGGGCTGGTATTAGGTATGTATAAAAATGCAAAAAAAATATGTGATCATTTTTCTTTTGTTAAGAGCAACAATTATCTCTCTTATGCCATGGCAGCCCTGTGGGCCAAACAGCAAAGGCTGAATGATGCCTTGCTGCTCAATCCGTATGATAGGGTTGCAGATGCCACTATCGCAAATATTTTTGCTGTAAAGGATGGGGTCATTAAAACACCGGCCTTGTCAGAAGGACCTGTAAATGGGGTTATGCGAAGACATTTGCTAAAATGTTTGCGTGATGAAAATATGCCGGTTGAAGAAGGCAGCTTACAGCCTGATGATTTGTTACAGGCTTCCGAACTGTTTCTTACGAATGCGATCTATGGTATACGCTGGGTAAAACAGCTGGGTGAAAGCGGGTATACAAACCAGTTATCATTCCTGCTGCATAAAAAATTTATAAAACCCCTGTTTGATTAGTGGTAACAAACGCTGCCGGCAAACTTGTTTTTTGAAATTTTTGCCAAAACAAACCTTTTACCAGAAAAAACGTTTTGATTCTTTAAAGCAAATAGATGAAACCAAAGGTTACTATCATGTGGTTCAGAAGGGATCTGCGATTGTATGATAATGCGGCATTATATCATTCACTGAAAAGCAATAACCCCGTTGTGCCGGTTTTTATTTTTGACAGGAACATTCTTGATAAGCTTGAGGACAAAACAGACAGACGCGTTGCATTTATTCATGCTGCTTTGGAGAACATGCAAAATAAATTATTCGCCATAGGAAGCAGCCTGGAAGTTTATTATGGATTTCCTGCCGAAATTTTTACAGCGTTGCTGGAAAAATATACTATAGAAAAAGTATTTACCAACCACGATTATGAATCGTATGCACTGGAGCGGGAAACGGTTATTGAAAAACTGCTGCATAGTGAGGGTACTACTTTGCATACATTCAAGGATCAGGTGATTTTTGAAAAAAATGAAGTGATAAAAGATGATGGCACACCCTATACCATATTTACACCCTATTCAAAAAAATGGAAAGCAAAGCTGACCGAGTTTTCCCTGAAAGCTTTTTCTGCAGAAAAATATTTTGCTAATTTTTATCAACAACCCATGCAGGAAATTCCTTCACTGGCAGATATGGGGTTTGAACAAACGGGGCAGCCTTTTCCTCCACAACAATTACAGGAAAACATTGTCCGAAAATATAGTGAGAAAAGAAATTTTCCGGGACTGGAAAATGGAACTTCCAAAATGGGAGTGCATTTACGTTTTGGAACAGTAAGTATACGTGAACTGGCCAATAGGGTGATACCGCTTAATGAAACCTATCTGAACGAATTAATATGGCGCGATTTCTATCATATGATTTTATGGCATTTTCCCAGAGTAGGTAAGGGTAAAAGTTTTAAGCCTGCTTATGAATACATTTCCTGGCGGAATAATGAATGGGAATTTGAGCAATGGTGTGAAGGAAAAACAGGGTACCCGATAGTAGACGCCGGTATGCGTGAGTTGAATGCCACCGGCTTTATGCATAACCGTGTACGCATGATTGTAGCTTCCTTTTTAACCAAACATTTGCTGATAGACTGGCGCTGGGGCGAAGCTTATTTTGCGCAGAAATTATTGGATTTCGATTTAGCTGCCAATAACGGTGGCTGGCAATGGGCCAGTGGCAGTGGTTGTGATGCGGCCCCTTATTTCCGCGTATTCAATCCAGCTTTGCAAACAGAAAAATTTGATAAAGAAATGGTGTATATAAAAAAGTGGGTGCCGGAATTCCAGGAATTCAGTTATCCGAAACCCATTGTGCAACATGAAGAAGCCAGGAAGCGGGTGCTGGAAGTGTATGCAAAAGCTTTGAAGAAGGAATGAATTCAAAACTTAACTGATAAAAATATCAGATAAGTTATACGCTATCGAAGGGTTCATCTGTTGATATACAGCTAGTAATTTCATAACTGCTTTTTTCCCATCCTCACCCAGAAATAAAGAATAATCGTTTACATAGAGGTCGATATGCTTTTTCATTACCTGTGTACTCATTTCCTGCGCATGCAGTTGTACATAGGGCGATAAATGAGGGTAGTGTGAAAAGGCATATTCCACGCTTCTTTTAATGAGTGTATCCACCTGTAAAGCCAGGGTTTTATCAATCCTTTTATGGGCAACAATTCCGCCAAGCGGTATGGGCAGTTTTGTTTCTTTTTCCCAATAAGTTCCGAGGTCCATTAGTTTCTGCAAACCTTTATCCTGGTAAGTAAAACGATTCTCATGAATGATCACGCCTGCATCATGTTTGCCACTTAGTACCGAGTCTTCAATTTCATGGAACACCAGAAAATCTTTATTGACCGCGCCAGGAAATGCGAGTGAAAAAAGCAGGTGTGCGGTTGTATTTATTCCGGGAATGGCAATCCGCATTTCTTCAACCGCAGTTTGTAGTCTGTAGTCTTTGGTCTCTGATTTTTTGTCCATTTTCGTAATGAGCAGGGGACCTACACCTTTGCCCAATGCACCGCCGCTTTGCAGTATTGAATATTGACCGATCAATAAGGGCAGAACGCCATAGCTGATTTTTGAAAAATCGAGTTGTCCTGCGATGGCCCATTCATTCAGTGTTTGTACATCATCCAGTTGTACATCAAATTCCAAACCATGCGTATCTATCTTATGGTTCACCAATGCATCGAAGATGAAAGTGTCATTGGGACAGGGAGAAAAACCTAGTGAGATTTTCATAAAAAATTATTTCGTACGGCAGTTCTGAGTGAGGCGGCGACGTGAGTGGTGATTAGTGAATTGTGAGTTTGGGCATTCCTTCTCACGACTCAGGTTCACTTCTCACGAAATTTTATACAGTTTGTCAACATATTTCAATACCGACTGATTCAGGTTGTCAATCGCCTCTTTCATTTTCCATTTTTCTTTTTTTCTTTCACCAATATAATTTGAAATTGCCCTAATTTGGATAAAAGGAATATTTGCCTCGCGGCAGGTATAATGTAAAGCCGCACCTTCCATACTTTCTGTAACCGGGTTATATTTTTTTACCAGTTGCTGTATCCTTTCAGGGTTCGTTGAAATTTCGTTAACCGTAATGCTTCTTACTTCCGGTAATTTCAAAAGATTGAATTTTGGCAGCCAGTCATTGGGCAGCTTTCTTTTATCAAAAGGAGGATAGCTGCTTTTTTCCAGTTTCAGATCGAAAATATCTTTCCATTTGCCATTTTCTGCTACCCCCATATCACCTAATATTTCTTCCTTTACAACGATCAGTTTTCCTAAAGGAATGGATTGATCAAAGCAACCGGCTATTCCTGCCTGTATTACGAGGTCTGGTTTTTCTTCCCATACCAAACGGGTAAGCGAGATAGCAGTTGCCAGCATACCCACCCCACTCTGGTGAAACCTTACTTTTAAGCGCTGGCTTTTGCTGGTGTAGAGGGTATTCATTTTGAGGAAGGAGGGCATCCATTCTGCTTCTGTGGCGGCTGTAATAATGACACGCATATAACAAAGGTGAGGAAAAACTATGGAAATGGCATCGTAGGAAATTGCAAAAGCACGCAAGGTGTTGCGTCCTTCTTATGCCATTTTACTTTTGGTCTGTGAACGGAAGGCTTTTCATCTTTGGCCACTTCCCTTACCTTTGCCGAAATTTTAGGGGCGAATGGTGTATTTAACAAGACAGGAGCATTTTAACGCTGCGCATAAACTGTTTAATCCCAGTTGGAGTAAAGAGCAGAATGAGGCAGTTTTTGGCGTATGTGCCAATGAGAACTGGCATGGGCATAATTATGATCTCTATGTTACGATTAAAGGGGAACCCAACCCTGATACCGGTTTTTTATACGATGTAAAAAAACTTAGTCTGCTGATAAAACAGCATGTGGTAGACAGGCTTGATCATAAGAACCTGAACATGGATGTGGATTTTATGAAAGACAAAATGTGCAGTACCGAGAACCTGGCTACTGCTATCTGGCAACAGCTGTCACCCCATTTACCGGCGGAAGCGCGTTTGCATTGCATCAAATTGTATGAAACTCCCAGAATTTACGTTGAGTATTTTGGTGAATAGGGAAAGCCTTTGATTTTGCGATATTTAATTCACATAGCGTCTTTTCGATCCCTTTTTTGTATCGGAGGGTACGTTAAGTTTTCGCAGAGAGCCAACGACGGGTCACGGCAGTTACTTTTTTGTACATTATGAACAAATAAGTAAATAAACCGTTATTAAACCTGTGTAACTTCGGGAAGGCTCAGTTATTAATTTTTTTGGCTCCGTAAACCCTGGCCACTTGATCAGCACACTTCTGAAACAGTGCCAGGCAATTGATAACAGAACCACCGTGAAAACTATTGTAAAAGATCATCCGTGTTGCTTTGGTTGAAGTGTGCGACGCAACAACAGATGAAAAATGTTCCGTTGCCGGTACCATTCGTATGAATAATAAAGTAGCTGTTTTCAGGAAAGAACATTTTAATGCAGCACATCGCCTGTTCAATAAAAACTGGAGCGATGAGCGCAATGATGCCGTGTTTGGTTTATGTAATAACCCCAACTATCATGGACATAATTATGAGCTGGTAGTAAAAGTGGTGGGAGAACCTGATGCGGATACAGGTTATGTGGTTGACCTGAAGCTGCTTAGCGACCTGGTAAAAGAAGAAGTGATTAACCGGTTTGACCATAAAAACCTGAATTTGGATTCGGTAGAGTTTGCGGAGCTGAATCCTACAGCAGAAAATATTGCGAAAGTGATTTATCAACTCCTGCGTCCAAAGATTGATACGAAGCTGGAACTAACTGTCCGGCTATATGAAACAGAAAGAAATTTTGTAGAATATCCTGCATAAACTAAAAGTATTATAAAAACGAACATAGTATGGCCTATTCGAAAATAGAAAAGTATGATGAGCAGGTTACTTCAGAACTGATGAAGAATTTTCATGAAGTATTGTCTTCATTGGGTGAAGACCCTGAACGCGAGGGGTTGATTAAAACCCCCGAACGCGTGGCTAAAGCCATGCAATACCTTACACAGGGGTATACCCAGGATCCGAAAGCGATCATTAATTCTGCCAAATTCAAAGAAGATGTGAGCGAGATGGTTATTGTAAAAGACATAGAATTGTATTCTATGTGCGAGCACCATATGCTGCCTTTTTTTGGCAAGGCCCATATAGCCTATATACCCAATGGATGGATCACCGGACTAAGTAAACTTGCGCGGGTGGTGGATGTATATTCACGCCGGTTACAGGTTCAGGAACGTTTGACCACGCAGATACTGCAAGCCATAAAAGAATCTTTGAACCCTGTGGGCGTTGCTGTTGTAATTGAAGCCAAGCATTTATGTATGATGATGCGCGGGGTACAGAAACAGAATTCTGTTACCACCACTTCTGCTTTTGACGGAGAGTTTTTGAAAAATACTACGCGTAGTGAGTTTTTAAAATTGATAAGTGCGAGATTGGATTAGGATGCTGGATACTAGTTGCTGGTTTAGTTAGTAATCTGCCGCTTGTTGTGAGAAGTGAGTTGTCAGTAGTGAGTAAAATACAGTGTATTACCAAACTTTCTTACAACTCACTACTGACAATTCACGATTATTATAAAGGTTTATTGTTTGCACAATAAATCTTTTTTTATGCATTTGATGAAAGAAAAGAAATGCTTTTATTTGCAGGCCATTTGGAAATGATTCTTAAGAAATTGATGCGTTAAATAAAAAGCTATTCTGTCATAAACTATTTTAAAATGAAACAGGCATATATATTCCCCGGGCAAGGATCTCAGTTTGTGGGCATGGGAAAGAATTTATACGACTCCAATCAATTGGCCAGGGAACTTTTTGAGGATGCCAATGATATACTTGGTTTCCGTATCACTGATGCAATGTTTGGGGGAACAGAAGAAGAATTGAAACAAACCAATATTACACAACCCGCCGTTTTTTTACATTCCGTGGTGGCCTTTTATACCCTTGAAAATGCAAAGCCGGATATGGTTGCCGGACATTCTCTGGGCGAATTTTCCGCATTGGTTGCCAATAGCGTATTGAATTTTCAAGATGCCTTGCAATTGGTAAGTATACGTGCCAAAGCTATGCAGAAAGCCTGTGTCCTGCAACCCTCAACTATGGCAGCGGTTTTGGCATTGGCAGATGAAAAAGTGGAAGAGATCTGTGCGGCTGTACAGGCCGAAACTGGTGAAGTGGTTGTTGCAGCCAATTATAATTGTCCGGGTCAACTGGTCATCAGCGGATCAGTCAAAGGGATTGAAATAGCCTGCGAAAGAATGAAAGCGGCCGGAGCAAAAAGGGCATTGGTATTACCGGTTGGTGGCGCGTTTCACTCCCCATTGATGGAGCCTGCCAAAAAAGAGTTAGCCGCTGCCATAGAAGCCATTGTTTTTAATGAGCCTACCTGTCCTGTGTATCAAAATGTAGTTGCCAAAGCCATAACCGACCCTTCAGAAATTAAAAAAAACCTGATTGACCAGTTAACGGGTGCTGTCCGCTGGACACAGAGCGTTCAGGGCATGGTGACGGATGGAGCCACAAATTTCCTGGAAGCAGGTCCGGGCAAAGTATTGCAGGGCCTTGTTCAAAAAATTTATAAAGAAGCCTTCGTTAATGGTATTAGTTGATGACATCTTGTTTAGAATCAAGCTATTGGTATGGTTTTTTAATATTACATAACATGAAACAAACTGTTACTGCTTTTTTATGTTTTCTATTGACGGCGAGTGTGATGGCCGCAGAGAAAAACGGATTTCCATACGATACAATAACTCCCGGTAAGATTTATAAGATGCATCCCAAGTGGCAGTTGCCTGTAGGCTTAGCAACTATTCTTTTATCAACCCAAGGGTTTCATGCACTGGATCAGAACGCATATCTGGGACCGGACGATGTGATGAAACTCAATGCCAATGATATTAATTCCTTCGACAGGCCCACGGCTTTGCGCGATCCATCCGGCTTTGCCAATGCGGCAGGAAAAGGAGATTTTTTACTGAATTTTTCAGTCGCCAGCCCTTTATTACTCGGGTTAGATAAAAAGCTGCGCAAAGACTGGGTGGATTTACTAACCTTATATCTTGCCACACAGGCTTTTGATAATCTGCTCTATTTTGGAGCTATTGCCACAGTAAGAAGGCCACGGCCCCTTGCCTATAATACCCAGCTTAATTTGGCTGAAAGAACCGGTATAGGAATGAGTAAATCTTTTTTCAGCGGGCATGTTTCCTTTAGTGCCTCGGCTACTTTTTTTGCTGTTAAAGTGTATACAGATTATCACCAGATTAAAGGGCTTTCAAGAATATTATTGTATACGGCTGCTGCAATACCGCCATTAACAGTTGGTTATTTTCGTGTAGAGGCGGGTAGACATTTTAAAACGGATGTTATCACAGGATTT
>JBBRHM010000016.1:0-35240 GCA_038222655.1 Chitinophagales bacterium
GAAACAATTTGTGCGGATTTTACATGATCTGGGTAAGGAATTATTAGAGAAAAACCTTGGCGATGTATCCAGCAACTATCGAAAAAAAAACGCTATCCACAACGTTGGGGCTTGTGGCCATAAATAACAGCCATGATTTTAGTGAAACCAGGAATGGGTTTAGAATGAGTCCGTTACTTCAAGAAATATTTTGTTATGTTGGCCAATTGAATGTGTATGAAAAGAGTACAGCTATTTTAGAGAAACTTTTGGGCATTACAACAAGCAACATGCAAGTAAATAAAGTAACCAATTTTTATGGCAATCTTTGTTCAAAGGGCGAAGCTCTTCTAAAACCGGTTCTAAAGGACATAAAAAAGAGTGAGCATGTATATGTTGAAGCATAAAAAATTGGATAGAAGATGCTTTTCCCAAAGCTATTTCTATGCTGGATTATTATCATGCCAAGGAACACCTGTACCAATTTATCGAGGTGTCTTTTATAGACAAAGTTGCCGGCAAAAACTGGGGTGAGCAACAGCGTAATCTACTTTTAGAAAGTAAGGATGAAGAGGTGATGAAAAACATTGAATCAATCAGCGTTCAGCTGAATAAAAAAGCGGGTGACTCACTAATTGCGTATTATGAATCCAATAAAAATAGGATGGATTATAAACGCTATCAACAAATAGGCACCTGCATAATAGGCTCGGGAGCTATTGAATCAGCTCATAGAACATTAGTTCAAAATAGAATGAAACTCTCAGGTCAAAGGTGGAGTTTATCCGGTGCTCAAAATAGGCTCAATATGAAAACAGTCTATTTGAATGAAAAATGGGAAAATGTTATTGAAATGACCAAAACAAAAGCTGCCTAAGGGCGAAAATTATTTATGCACCCAGTGAAGAAGAAATTTAAAAAATAACTACCCCTTATATAAACACAAAGTATTTCAACGAATTTTTCACTTTTTTCGATAAGAATTCGTAAATTTATAACGTTAAAACAAGCTCTTTTTTTGGTTGGTGAACAATTTGGTGAACAGCGACTTTGTAATATCTAACTTATTGAAATAGAACTCCTTAATGCTATTGTGGTTCGTTCTGTCTTCCCGACTTTTAGTATTAATTATCAATTAGTTATGAGTTGTTCGGACATATTTCGGACAACTCATTTCTATTTGTAGAATTTGGGTAGAAAAAGAGAAAGGGGTTAAGAATAGATAGGGAAATATGAAAGAGGAAAAGAAATATTCTTCGTTTAGCCGAAAGGTGACTTATTCTAATGCCGAGTATAGATCTGAACTCTATGTGTCACCTTTCGGCTAAACGAAGAAGCCAAGCTATTCATTGCTCGGCTTTTTACAAAGTTGCCGGGCGCGGCAGATATGGACAAAAGATGAGTCTTGAACTATAAACGATAGCCGCCACCTCTATTCAATTTTTGCCTATACTGTTTCAATTCTTTATCCAGTTCCTGCTCTTTGCGAATCTCTTGGTTCGATTTCTGCGATTGTTTCAAATTCAAAACATATTTGTCGAAAATATGAGTGGGGTTATGTACTGCCTGCTGTAGTCGCTCGGCAATAGAAGGCAATGTCAATTCTTTACCCATAAATATAAGCCTGTCCAGTTCAATATCTTTATGATAGGTAAGTGAATAGTAGGCAATAGCACGGGAAATGGTATCGTATTTGTTTTCAAATGCCGCACCATATACTTCCAAAGGTTTAATACTTAACAATACATGCATATCCACAAAATCCTTGAATCTGGAACCATCACGCGTAATTGCATTTAATTTCATGGCTCCAATGTCTTCCAGAGAAGCCATTCTTATCCCCTCTTCAATAAATGTCGGTTTGGTATCGGGTACGCGATGACTGATAAGGTCAACCTTTACATCATCGATAAAGCAAAGGACTGAATTAGTACCATGCTTGATGTTAATTGCCTGGTAGGTTTCGATAAGATATTTTTTGAGTGATTCGGCATTAAACTCACGTTTAATAAAAAGATCAATATCGACTGATTTCCGGTGACCCATTTGCAGTGATAAAGCAGTTCCGCCAACGAGTGTAAATTCTTTTAACTGTTGATCCTGCATTAACCGGTGAATCAGATCCAATGTCCCGGTCTCGACTGTTTCCTTATGAAGCATAGCAACTCTTCTGGTTTTAGATTAAAAAAATGACATACTTCTTCAATACTGTAGTCCGGCAAAAACTTAATGTCATTTTTTATTGTACTAATCACCTTCGGTTCGCTATAAAAGCGGATCAGCTCATGCCATTCCTCCTGCGTACCCCGTTCAATGACCCGACGAATAATACTGACAGCATCTTTTTGCCAGTCGATTCGGTCGAAATCAAATTCCCAGAATAATCTTTTATGGAGGCTTGGCCCTTGCATGGATTAAAATTACTACAACAAACTGACAGTAATTGTCGGAAATTCTATGTGAATTTTACTTTTTTCGGCCTCCTTCCAATTCATGCATTTGAGCACTGTCGGCCACCATTTTCTGGTGTAGTTCCCAAACCTGTTGGTTGTGAGTTTCAATCTTTTCTACTGAATCCCTTGCCTTGTCCGGGTCATCGTCAATACTTGATGAAACCTCCTGCATGATCTTTATAAGGGTAGGCCTGGCACCCAGCATCAATTTTCGCCATTTGGTATCATTGTTACGGTACTGGTTTGAGCGTTGCGCCGTTTGAAACCAGCCGAAGCCCAAAGACAAGCAAATACAAAAAAAGGCTAAAGTGGCATACAGAAGTTTTGGTACATGATGCTCATGAACCACTTTTTGGGTAATTGGTTTTCGGAGTAACTCACTGTGGGCATCAATTTTTGCACTGAAATCATCCAATTGTTTGATTGGTTCAGAGATACGTTGTAACAGTGTTTCCTGACCTGTTTTCAAAGTTCCCATTTCCTGCTTTAGGGTTCTAATCTGTTCCTGGCTCTCATTAAATGATTGTTGTTGTTTTTCCTGAGCGGCTTTTACATTTCTTATTTCCTGATTATCCTGTAGCCGTTCTTCTGAAATCTGGTTAAGTACCTTTTCAATAGTTTTTTGTTCCATCATTCAATTGTTTTATAAATGTTATCAGATGTGTTTTTGCTTACGTTTTCTCTGCATAAATTCATGCGGGTTCTGCTCATAATCCCGTTCATGTCTTAACAGTATTTCCAGGGCTTTACTTAAATCCAAATTATTCTCCTGGTACATATTTTTTGGTATGAATTTTATTTGATGTTTGTTTGTAACCTTAGACGATTGTTTTTTCTCCTGTTCCAATTGCTGATACAACCTTTGCCTTCTTTCAAATGAATGGCTCAATATCTTTTCAATTGTGCTTAAAGAATACCCAACTTCACTGCCCTTTACTTTCATTTTTTTATCATCAATAAAACTGATACCACGGCTTTTGACAACCTGTATATTCCGCTGTTCCATTCTTTTAATAAAGTCAACCAGATTTGTGGCAGTTAGAAGGCAATCCCGGATGTTTTGTTTTAGTTGTTCTTTTCGCTGATCGAATCGCAGTTCCCGCTTGTTTTCCAGCCGTTGTTTTTGTGTTAAAAACCTGTCGGGACTTAACACCTGTTTTAATTCATGTTTCAATTCCAGCTTGCGGCAAATTGTGGCTACTTTCCGGTAGCTGTTGGAATCACTAATAGTCTTCCCATCAAACCCTACCCGGTTAACTATAATATGCAAATGTGGGTGTTTTGTATCCTTGTGGTAGATTGTGAGATATTGGTTATTTTCAAAACCAAATTCATAGGCAAAATCTTGCCCTATCTTTGTCAGAGTTTCCCTTGTAAAATGATCTTCCACCGAAAGGCTTAATGTTATATGCATCACAGGTTTTGAAAGTTGAGGTCGCAAACCCCTAACATCATTAAACTCCCGGATCAATTCCTTTTGGTTTCCAAAGCACATATTATATTCAAAGATCTCTGCCCGGTTTTCATGTTGCAAACCATCCTGCTTATACATTGCCAGTTTCTGTTCATGTGAATATTCCAGCTTGTCTTCCAGGCAATACCGGATACATCCGCCAAATGATTTTCCAATGGTTATTTTCCCGATCATGAAAAATAGTTTCTGATAATAATTGAAAGCGTATGTATCTGTTCACATAATTCTTCCATTCTGATACGTTGAAAAGAGCCAAAATCTTCTCCGCTATTTCTTTTTTTAGAGAGTTGATTTAAGTTCGCTGCTATATGATTGAGTGTTCCTTTCATGGTAAGAGCATCTTTTGGAAACTCCTTTTTGGGTCTGTCAATTTTTCCGACAAGTCCGATTTCGCGCAAATATTCTGATACAGTAATGCCTGCTTCTTTACCTTTTGCTTTCAGTAGTCTTTGCTCAAAAGAGCTGCAATGAACAGTGATCGTTTTATTTCGCTTAATTTCTTTTGGCGGCCTGCCGCCTTTATTATTTCTATGTTTTATCGTTGTGGTCATTGTCTTTAGAAGTATTGGGTTCGCCGGTGGCGAACCTTCTCCATGAATGCGGCAGCATGAATGGAGCGAGCGTTTCGGGGTTCCCGAAACATAGCTCGCTCCTAAAAATTCAAAGTCTCCTACCTCTGCTTTGTGACTGCTTTTGTTCGGAGTGCTCATTCATTAAATAATCATTTAAGTCTTTGTGATTTTTATAAGTCAAACTTTCATCCTGATAATTTCTGCCCATTGCTAACACTTCCTTTGTAATGATCAATCCCTTGTTATCACGATCCAGGTATAGACGAATTGATGGATATTTTTCAAGTTGGGGCTTCATCTTTTCAAGGAAACCGACCGAGTTCAGCACAAGAAAATTTGGCTGCTGTTTTGTCATTATAATAATCTTGCGCTTGTAAATAGTTTGGTAAGAAAGGAAATCCATGAAGCCTTCAAAAACGAGAATTTCTGTTGATAGATTTTTGCCTAAAAGTGTTACATCTTTTGGGCTACTGCTTCCTTTGAAATTCCCGCTGCGTAATTCATATCCTCCGGCGTTATTTTGAAAACCAATTACGGTGTATTTTTTATTGTATAATTCGAAGTCCACCTCCAAACAAAAACGGTTGGCAATCTCTAAGGGAATTTTTCGAAAAACTAAGTATTGCTGTAAGTGTAATGATTTGATATTTTCCCTGACACCCGTAACGACAATTTTTTCTTTTTCACCAGCACCGGAAAAAGGTGCGACCCCAGCGGGAGGAGTGTGCGGATGAAAAGAAAACATATTTTCCTGTGTTATTTTTTGCAGCAATTCACTAACAGTACACTTATAAAATAGGGCGCCAAAATCAACTAAGTTTCCACCTAATTGCAAACCGTGATCATACCATACATTTACCTTCCGGTTTACTTTAAACGATGGAGTTTTTTCAACTCTTAAGGGTGAGAGATACCAATAGTCGTCGTTTCGTAATTTATTTGGCATGTGACCCAATTTTTCCAGGTATTCCACCATGTCCATTTGTTTGATGCCTGCAACTGACAGCTTATTTTTTTGCATGTGATTGTTTTTTAGTTGATGTGAGGCATTAGTGTTGTTTGCAAATGGCTCACTTGCTGTATAATAGATTTGATGCCTGCTAATTTTAGGGCTGTGAATGGTGTTCCCTGTTCCTTTTCCAACATCTCTTTAAGATTACCAATTAGGTAATTTAATTGGACAAGTAATGGCCTTGCTTCGCGTGAAAATTCTGGATTGATTTTGTCTTGTTTTCGTGTGAATGCCATCACCCGTAAATAATCAGAGACTGTTAACCCTTCTTCTTTTGCCCACTTGGAGATAAACAAACGCTCTGTTTGAGTACAAACAAGTGTGAGGCGTTGATCCTTTTTAATCTGCTTTCGCGGGCGACCTGCTTTGTGGATTATTGAATTATCTACCTGCGTTTTCATGGCTGATTTATAATTCAGAATATTCGTGTGATCAAATCTGAAAATTTATAATTTTGGTATTACCGGAATGACCGGTGATTTTGGTCATACGAATATTATAATTGGGTGTTATTAGTAATACTTTTAGGCTATGATTTATTTCAGAACGTTATGTCGCATCGAAGCGATGACCTCGGATCGCCGGAAATAAACACGACCATTTAACCTCAGATACGGAAGCCCTTTTTTCATCCAATCAGTCATTGTAACAAGGGAGATATTTAGTTCTGCTGCCATTTGTTGCCTGCTTAACAACGGCTCTTCTGTTGACGGTACTCCATTTTCACCCGGTTTGTTCATCCCTATGTGAAGGGCTTCCGACACTGATTCTTTTACAAGTTTTCTTAACTCGTTCTCTTCTAATACTACGATACTTGACATACGATTAATTTTTTATCAAATTTGGTAGGAACTAGTTAAGTTGTATGTCAGCAACCGATTAGGAATAAATGAGCTGTAGTAAGAATTTACTGTATAGCTAAATATGCGAAGTGAAAAATAGTAATATGATAGTTCGGACAGAGTAAACTTTGTTAACGAATGATCCATTATGGTTTTTATATTTTGAACTACGAGTTCGTGGGAATAAAAATGCCCCTTCAATCGAAGGAAATTTGATGGAATAAGTTGGAAATCCCACACACTTGAAACCCCAACCGCCAATCGCAATTAACCCCATACGTAAAATAATTTTATACTCCTATCTTTAAATTTATAAAATGTTGTATTGTAGCTCATAGTGATACAATTTAAAATGGACTTAGGGGGTCAGTGTGCACTGGCGAACCTAGGTTAATATCTAATGGTGAATAGGGGTCAATTTAAGTGGATTTTCCAACCTGATGGCTTTATATGAAAAGAATAACCCAATTTTAATACGAGAGGCTTTAGATTATTGGTATAGGGCTGACAAAAAAGATTATACGGCATTTGCAGCAAAATATTTCTTAGATGGTGAATTGCAAAAACAAGGAAGAAAACTGGAGGCAATGAACAGTTGGTGCAATAAAATGGAAATTTCTTTTACGCCTACCATTTTTGTAAATGAATACCAGTTGCCAAACCTTTATAAAATAGA
Source organism: Chitinophagales bacterium (assembly GCA_038222655.1). Lineage (GTDB taxonomy): Bacteria > Bacteroidota > Bacteroidia > Chitinophagales > Chitinophagaceae > Sediminibacterium. The sequence continues at coordinate 7,009 of JBBRHM010000016.1, forward strand.
AGACCTTATATATTTACTAGTGTAATGTTCATTTATAAAAACCGGTAAAAGAGTTTAGTACCGGATTTAAACCTAAACCTTTCGTACTATAAAATTTTAAAAAATGAAGAAGTATCAACACCTTGGAAAGCTATTAAGGCCTGAGGAACAAAAAGCCATTAATGGCGGATTTACACAATCTGACACAAAAACTCATATATTTTAAAATATTCCCTATGAAACCAGGTGAAATAATCAAATACCAAACTCTAGGTAGCCAGATTTCAATCGATGTTAAGCTGGGAAATGAAATAATTTGGCTCAATCAGAAACAAATTGCAGAGTTATTTAGAACATAAAGGCCAGCTATTTCAAAGCATCTGAATAAAATATTTAGATCCAGCGATTAGATGAAAATTGAGTTAGTTCCATTTTGGAACCTACTCAAGGCAAGAGGTATTGCTTTTAGGGATGAAAAAAAGATGAATGTCAAGGGTAGTGAGTTAGGGCATTCACTTGGGACAATTGAAAAAATATTGCAGTTAACAATTGCACAAAAGCAGGTACTTATCCAAAGGCAATTTCAAAAATTAATGCCTTCACAATCTCAATACAAATCAACCTATCCGAAGCTATCAAAAAATAACGAGCTGAATAAGGAATTAGGCTTCGCAAGTCCTCTTGACCTTTTATTAAAACCAGAGTACGATAAAAGTGCAACACCACATGAATTATTGAAAAAAAAAGAAAAAGAAAATACCGCTCCCAACACTTATAAATCTTTGTTATGGATAAGGAAATCATAGAAACAGTTCTTTTGGAGGTATCAGAAGAAGTCCAGCATTCCAATACGCTTATAAAGGAATGTAACCAGGCGATCATCGAGAACACAAAGCAGGTTACCAACCTCTTCAATAAGCTGGATAAGAGCCAAGTAAAAGTTCCCGCTATTGATATGGGAAAAATAGAAATCCTGATAGATCAAAAGTTCGAAAAATTTTCTTCTCAACTTGATAGCTTTCCCAAAAAACATTCTTTCCGGATTCTACTTTTCCCGGAACATGGTACTACCAGTCATTGCAAAGTGGTTTTCGGGCGTATTTTTTTCTGGCTGGTGATACTTTGTATAGCCAAATATGCTTACTTGTTAGGTGGTAAGTGGATCACGGAACATTAGCAAAACCAGAAATACCAAAATGCCTGGGAAAATCTCTATAACCACCAGAACAAAAAAGGACAAAAAACCATGCAGAACATATTGAATGAATAGCACAACTAATAACCTATTAAAGTCACATATGACTTACCGGATTCTTCCAATATATAGTGTATCAATTTCACCTTTTCTGTGAAAGTAACCCGGTCCTATGAGTGAATGGTATAATCTTGCCTATACCGGGAGTCGACATAAGCGTTCTGCAAAAGATTAAAGAGTCGTTCTTAGTTTCTATTTTCTTTTTTTTGCGAAACTGTCAGGCTGTAAAACTAAGCAGTATCATTTTTGCTTCATCATCTTATGATGGTAACTGTTCCGCTTTTTTCGATGTAATTGCCCAGATAATCAATTCCCCTGGCAACATATACATAAGTACCATTAGATTGATCGTTGCCCCGAACCCTGCCATCCCACGCCTGTGAGGGATCAGTGGTATGGAATAACAATCCTCCCCAGCGACCATAGATATCAAAACCCAGAAATGTTTTAATACCTATCGGTATGGCTCTTAAATAATCGTTTCTACCATCATGGTTCGGTGTAAAAGCAGAAGGCACATAAATATCGGGCTTGGATTTATACACTTTAATAATGATGTCGTCCTGCGCTTGGCATACACCCGATGTTGCCGTAACAATATACCTGACTAAATCAACAGCGCCATTAAGTATGGCAATAGGGTCAGCTATAGTAGGGTCACTCAGGCCAGTGGTTGGGCTCCACAGGTATCCGTTTCCACCAGACGCATGCAATTGAAGCGGTTGCCCGATTACAACCGAGGTGTCTCTTCCAGCATAAACAGTGGTTGCGGGTATGACAGTAACCACGACTGTATCGGATACAGCTCTGGTACATCCTTGTTGTTCAAAACCTGTAAGAATATAAGATGTAGTTGCTGTTGGAATAGATAGCGGATTGAGAATGCCGGTATTGGATAGTGTTGACGAGGGAGACCAATAATAACTCGAAGTGTTTACTAACCCATGTAAAAAAGCTTTTGTTCCGTTGCAGATGATGGTATCATTACCTGCATTAACAATAGGGTAAGGATATACATTAATAAGTACCGTGTCTTTTGCCTGGCATTTGCCAAGGTTGGCGGTTACTATGTATTGCGAAGTACTTGCTGGGAAAGCAAGGGGAGATTTATCAGTTACAGCGCTTAATCCGCTGGCCGGGGACCATAGATAAGATAAGGCCTTACTAACAGGATTAATCCGAACGCTGTCGCCTTTGCAAATAGAGATATCGGCGCCGGCATCTACCGAAATATAATCCAGGACATTCACAGTAACCGTATCGGTATTAACACAACTACCCGCATTCAATGTGGCGATATATTTTGTGGATTGCTTTGGAAAAACAGATGGGGATGATGATTGGGAGCCAATGATGTTGTAGGATGGCGACCAGCTAACAGTACCTTGACCATTGGCCTGTAGTTTTAATGTGTCAATACTGCATATAAGTGTATCATGGGTGGAAAGTTGTAAAGCCGGCTTGCCTGATACCACAAGTGCTTTCTTCACGGTGCCAACGCAGCCAATGGTGTTGGTTATCGTTAGTTGCACTGTTTTTGTGCCCTGTGCACCATATTGGTAAGCGGGGGATTTCATTACCGAAGTATCGGTTGTAGTAGTTGTATCGCCAAAATCCCAACGACGGCTGTTGATGAAACCAAAAGTTGTGGTGGAAGTATCAGTAAAAACATAAGGCTGCTGAGCACAGTTCCCCTGAATGGTAAATCCAGCTTTAAGAAACGGGTACAGCCGTAGTTGTTGACTCGCCGAATCCTGGCATCCCGCTGTGTTGACTACGGTTAGGCGAATGGTATAGGTGCCTGTATCAGCAAACTTAAAGTTGGGAGAAGAAGAAGTGGCACTGCCCACAACCGCATTGTTACGCAGAAACTGCCATTGATAGCTGGTTATATCTGTATTGGTAGATAGATTGGCGAAAGATACATTCAGGTTGTCGCATGCAAGACGGATGGAATCCAGACGAGCAGCATCTAAACGGCAGGAACGGACTTTAAGGATAAACTGTTTGGTAAAGGCAATAATGGAGCCATCTATATACTCATTTATCAATACATTGATTAGATAATCACCGGGGTTTGGAGCGATTCCTGATACAATACCGGTTAATGTATCAATGGTAACGTTTCTGCCAAGGGGGAAATAGCCGCTGTAATTTTGAATCGAATCATATAAAAGTGGCACAAACGGTTCTCCTTTATAAAGGGCTGTTTGATTCTCTATAGATACAACACTTCCATAAGCCGGAGTGAGATGATAGGAAAATTGGATGTTCGATAAAACCGGCACTTTTGTCAACAGTGATATTGAGAATTGGCTGTTTGCACATACGATATTGTTATTGTTATCTGCAAAATAAGTTACTGCTGTATATGGCGTATTGGTTTCAACAATTTTATAAGTTATAGTATAACCCTGGTTGCCAAATATATTTGCTGTATTTGATGTTCTGCAGCATGATTCAAAAACCGCGGTATAGCCGTTTGGATCATACGGAATCTTTACATAAAAGGTATACGTTGCTTTGCTATAGCAATTAAGTCCGGCATTTACCACGCAATCAGGTAGTTTCCCTCCAGAAATTGATTTTACTGATACGAGCTTAATGGTGGAATTACTGAAATAAAGCTTCCCCGTAGTATTGGAATAAACAGCAATGGATATGGGAGAGGGAAACAATGAAACTAACGAGGATGAGTCCAGGCCATTACCACAATTGGAATAAAGGTCTAAACCTATGGTAAAATCACCATTTACATTTAGTAACGAACTATGACTGATCAAATACATTTCCCCGCCAATAATATGGTTGCATATTCCCTTTGTAGATAAAAAAATAAAAATGATGCAAATCCAAGTTCTAAATATCATTTTTCATCATGGATTAGATTTCCAATATTTTTTAAGTGATCTCATTAAATTTATAATGAGATCACTTAAGATAAGTTATACCTCTTTTATAGTTACTGGGGCTCCATGATTGGTTTTTAAACCAGATGAAGGAACACCATAGGTGTTAAAATCGTCCGCACGATAACCGTATAAACAAATAGCATTAATTCCAGTACAGCCAGTAAGATCTTTCATATACGATATTGTGTTATCAATTTGAGTATAACTAGTCGCTGCTTCATCATAGAACCAATAATAGTCAATTTCAAATGTAACAGCTTTTGCTTGCTTCATACTCGTAAAAAAGGCGAATACTACAGCTAAAAATACGACGCTTCCTTTTAAAAAATTTGATAATTTTTTCATAATGGTAATTTTTAAAGAGAATGATGCTTACTTTTTTTACAGGAGTTCAGCTTGTAACCTGTTTATTGCAATAAAGATTTTGGCGAAACTTTTTATTGTCGGTCAGTATAACATAATAAAGGAGAGCAATAATAACGATGTTTAAAAGTAAATGCTGGTTCCAGGTCAGCTTTTGAATAATTCCGCCACAGGAACATGGGAGTTTGGGTAGCCAAAGCTTCATATAAATGATGTAAACTGTAAAAACCAATAAGAGAAATAATGAAATAATTAAGGCTAATCGTTTTGTCTGATTTAGTATTAACAGTACTACCAGGATGGCTTCTGAAATGGGTATAACCATAGCTATTATTTCAGCGATTACTTCAGGAATGTGCGCAGTCATCATAGTTTGCTTAAATACATTCAGGTTCAACAACTTGTTGATAGATGTATAGGCAAATAGAAATGTCAGCATAAGCCTAGTAACTTCTGTCAAAGTATTTGCACGAAATAATTTCATACAAAAAATCAGGGATAAGTGAAGACTATAATTTCAAATAAAAAAATAAGTATACAGCTTTCATACCATGGTATACTGTATAACTCAAACTATTAGGTGGGGGGAGGCCTAATTACAAAAAAATACTAATCAACAAAAGTAAATTCAGTAATCAAAAAAGAAATTACTTCCATGAAATAAATTTATACTTTGTAAATTGTAAAACCCAATTTTTTTATCCACATGGCTTTCGAAGTTCCCAGTAGTACTTGGGCCTAAGCTGGAACAATTCTCGTGCCAGTTAGATTAGCGGGTGAAGAAGTGATGTATTTTGTGTGTAGCTCTTTATAATACAGTTCACGTTATTCCTTGCCTATCCTCAAGCTGTTTCAGAAAACTCATTTCACTGCGATTTTGCCAAATCTCCTTAATTTTTAACCCAGCTTCTCAGGTGAAATTTTTATATATCGATAAAAATCTCTCACACTCTTATGCCCGCTATGTTCTGTATTTAAAACGATAACGCGTTCCTCTTTTGGAAACTTCATTAAATGAATATCAGAATTATTTTTCATGCGCTATGAACCCCACTTGGAAACACCTCTTTTCCGGCGCCTTAGATTCGATATTGTAAAAACAAAACGATCATGAGTAAGGTGCAGGAATTACCAATATATTCACATTTACGGCCAGCCAATCAACAACTTGTAACAGTTGAAGACCTACACCAGCTGAAAACAGATCTGTTGATGAATTTCAAACGCATTGTGGATGCATCAGCTAACCAATCAGTGAAGAAATGGCTAAAATCCTATGAAGTAGAGAAACTGCTAGATCTTTCTCCAAATACCCTGCTTACCATGCGTAACAACGGCACTATTCCTTTTACAAGGCTAGGTAGCCGGATTTATTATGACCCGGCAGAAATTGAAAAACTGTTGCAATCCCAAAAACAGGGCGGCTGGAAAACAAAGTAATAAGCAGTAAGTAATAAGCGAAAGGTAATTGGGCTTCTTCTGAGTTTTGATTAGCTGAAAAAAAATAAGAGAACCATTTTATTTTCAGTTTGATCAGTTCACAAAAATTTGCATCCTGTTGATTACTGCTGCATTTTTTGTTTGCCTGTTCCTGTTTTGTGTGGTTGCCTTCGCACTCGAAAAGCCGCGCCACCCGCTTCGCTTCGCGGCTAAGCGTCGACGGTTGTTCTCTGGCCCACGATTCCTGTTTTTTTGCCCCTTGTCGAAAGGGGCAAAAAAATTTCTTTTATCATGAATACAGACCAAAGTTCGGGAGCGCAAACCAGCGAGCGCCGCCGCTCATTGCCTTGGCTTCGCCCGCTTCCGAAACGGCCAAAAGACTACGGCATAAACACAAAACCCGCGCCGCAGAGCCTTCTTTTATTCCGTTTCCTTTTGGCGCTTATTCGGTTGCAAACCCGAACAATGGTCATTATTCATTTTAATATCGTGAGACACACGTAAAACTGTAAACTAAGTTATGAATGCAATTAAAAACAAAGTTCAGTTGATCGGCTATTTGGGAGCCAATCCTGAAATTACCAACCTGGAAGGTGGAAAAAAGAAGGTGGCACTTTCCATTGCCACCAATGAAAGTTATCGGAATGGGAAAGGTGAAAAAGTAACTGAGACCCAATGGCACAATGTAATAGCCTGGGGCAAGCTTGCAGAGATTGCGGAAAAATACCTGGTCAAAGGAACCGAGGTCGCTATTGAAGGGAAATTGCTTAATCGTAATTATACCGATAAACAAGGAATCAAACGGTATGTTACTGAAGTACAGGCAAACGAACTACTGATTCTAACTAAGAAAGTGTAATACTTTTACATCCCAAATTTTTGAAACATGCCTCCCGAGTAATCGGGGGGTTTTTTTATTTACTTAAATCAAAACAAATGTTAGACAATAAAAAAGCACAAAATGAAATGATACATGCGTTGTGTCAGTTTACCGGTACCATGCAGTATTACATGCATATGTCGGGTTACCATTATACAGATGGGGTTCATCACTTAGCTGAAAACTATCATTGTTACTGGCTTTTAACTGAAATCCTGATTGCCAATTACCCGAGGCAGTTGGAAGAGTTTCAGGTTTGGAAACTTAAGCGCTGTTACAAAACGCCAGATGAACCAACCGATGCATTTATCCTTACCATGGAAGACGGAGATAAAAATAACTGTTTTACAAAAGAGATTCCCTTCTCTGATTTTGCAGCAGACTGTATTGAGTTATGGTTTACAAACGATGTTCTGTATCTGCCATCTGAAAATTAATCAATTAATCATTTTCTAAATTAATTATCATGAAACAATCAACTATTTCAACAACAGAAATACCATTAAAAGACATCAGTATTTCTCCATTCAATTACCGCTATGGCAATAAACCTGTAAAGGAAGAAGATTTGCAGGAACTCGCTGAATCCATTAAAACCAACGGGGTCATTCAGTCAGTGTTGGTTCGCCCACTTGGAACTGGGAAATATGAATTGGTCGTTGGAGAGCGCCGATTCCGTGCATCGGATATAGTAGGAAGAAAGACAATTCCTGCTCTTGTTCGTGAATTTACAGACGACCAGGTTAAGGAAATACAGGTAATTGAAAATATACAAAGGGAAGACCCGCACCCGATGGCGGAGGCATTAGCTATCCAAACACTTTTATCAATTTCCAAAGCAAAAAACAAAGTAGAAGATGTTGCGGGACGGATCGGCAAATCCACTGCTTTTGTTTACCAGCGTATGAAACTGAATGACCTAACTGAAAATTTCCGGGAAATGTTATTTATCAATGTGATCACTATTTCACAAGCATTTAAACTTAGTAGGTTGGATGAAGGGTCACAAGTAGATTTCTATAATTTTTATTGCAAAGACTGGCAAGATGAAGGATGGAGCCTGAACAATTTTAATAGCAGGATCAAAAATTATCAACTGGATTTGTCAGACGCACCCTTTGATACTAAAGATGCAAAACTGGATAAGAAAGCAGGCGCCTGTACCAAATGTCCAAACAACACAGCAGCAACAACTTCGCTATTTCCGGAGGACAGTGAAGATGCCCGTTGCACCAACCGGCCCTGTTATGAAATTAAATTTCGGGTAAATGCAAAGCTCCTGATTATGAAAGTCTTCATGGAATATCCACATCTGCCAATAGCTGTAAAAGATGAATCAATACTCAGCATTTATTTTTCTGCTGACGATACACCAATCAAAGGAAAAACGATCCTTGTAGAAGATATTGATTACGATTATTTTGATGAGATGCCGGAGAAGCCAGACCGTAATAATTTCCTGGATTATGAAGATGAGGGTGAAAACGAAGCAGAGTACCAGGATGCGTTTTCTGAATACAATATCGAAATGAAACAGTTGCAGGATGAATTACACACAGGCAATTGCCGGATGGCGGTTTTGATCAGTGAAGACGACTTTGGAAAGCTTGTTTGCCTATATCCAAAAACTGAGCATTCTGAAACGTACACGCAAAACAGGGAGAAAATCTCTGAACACAAAGCAAGTGATTACCAGGAGGCACTGAAAACAAAAACGGTAACGCCTGAAATCCTTGGGCAAGAGAGACAAAGGCTGTTAAACCGTGAAGAGCGTTCAAAAGAACTGGATGAAATTAAATTGCAGGAAACTTTCTATAATACACTTAAGGAAAGTGAATCAGTAAAATCAAACGATTACCCGCTGGGTGCAAATGACAAAGCCGTTTCGATATTTCTACTTTATGCATCTCTTAATTATTATGGAAGGAGGGATTTTGAAAACCTCATTTTAGAAAACGAAACGGTATCGGGTGACAAAGATCAACAATTGATTCAGTTTTTCTTTAATCCAAAAGATCAGCAGCTTTCACTACTAACAAGGTTGGTGATATTAAATGCATCTGATGTTAAATCTCCCAATGGTCTTTGTGGGCTAATGCTCCGGCATCTGGTAGAAGGAACGCCTGGCATGGATGCAGGAGAACTGGTAAATATGCAGCGAACCGTTACAAAAGAGAGAGAAATGAAACTCTCGGAGAAACTGAATCTTTTACAGAAACAAGAGGAAAAGCTAAAATGATCCAATGCATAACAATAAGAAGCCCCGTAACAGGGGCTTCTTTGTTTTATTAATTTTTTAAATCAAAGCCAATAATGAAATATTTCAATAGTTGTAAAACCATCGAAGAAGTTAAAAGCCTCTATAAAAAATTGGCACTCGAAAACCATCCCGATAGAGGTGGTGATACTGCAACAATGCAGGAAATTAATTCAGAATATGCATTTGTTTGCGTCCGGATTGCTAAGGGCAGTAGATTGTCAAATGATGAAACAGATGAGCATATTCGACTATCGGAAGAGTACAGGAAGGTCATTGAAAAAATTATCAATTTGGCTGGAATTGTCATCGAATCTGTTGGACACTGGATTTGGGTAACCGGTGATACCTATCCGGTAAGACAGGAATTAAAAGCCGCCGGTTTATTTTTTGCGCATAAAAAAATGGCATGGTATTTCAGAAGTGACGATTACAAAACCAGAGGGGGAAAGAAATCACTTGAAGAGATACGGAGAAAGTATGGAACTGAGACCATTCTCCGGCAAACTTCAAAAAATTTAAAATAGTCAATTGGCAGAAGGCTTGAAAGGCCTTCTGCCTTTTTTGTTGATAAGGGTCATTCCGTAGTATTATTTTTTTACCCGACATGGATACCGACTTGGAAAGAATGCTTTTACACACTACTATTTTTGGTATTCAACGAAAAGAAAAGTTTATGGGGAAGAAACAATATTTTACGGATGCCATGTGGCCGCCTACGCTTGACCAGGTTAAAATCTATTTTTCGCAGAAAGGCATGAATGACAAAGAAGCCGAACATTTTTACCAGTTATACCAGTTAAGGCAATGGCGTAACAAAAAGGGTGAAATGATTACCAAATGGAAAAATGCAGCGCATGGCTGGATTTTCGGGGCCCTTAAAGCACAACCCTGGTTATTCAATAAACAGATTCATTAACCATTAAACAATAACTATGTTTTATATCTGCCGATTTTCTGATAACTGGTCGCTCTATGATGTAAAGACCAATAAAAGCCGTCCGTTAAATGCAGAAGAAACGGAACTCTTAAAAAAAATGTTTGGTAGCCTTTTAAATGACAACAGCAAAATATTAGCTGCCGTTAAAGTAGAAACCATCGCACCAAATAAGTTATTACAACTGCCAATGAACACCGGTAAGTGAGCGATAAGATAAACAGGCATATATATATATGGTATCAGTAATTGTAAGCGACTATGCTGGATCATAGCTAAGGTTGATTGTGCCTGCTTCGCCGCACAAAGCAAGATATAGTGTTGTAATCAACACTGGTTTTTGGCGTTCGCCAAAATAGAAAAATTATGCGTAAAGGACAGACAAAAGGAAATAAAGGACTGACCAGGCCTATAATGACACGCATCAAACAAGAAAAGTATGATGAACTGCAAGACTTAGCCAGTCATACAAAAGGAGAAACAGTAAGTGGTCTGATACGTAAGATCCTGCATGATAAACCCATCAAGGTATTCCGGCACGATGAATCACTGGATCTGGTGATGGAGGAACTGGCGGCTAACCGGGCAGAAATCAGGGCAATTGGTGTAAACATAAACCAGATGGCAAAACTCTTCAATACCTACCCAGATTTAAAACCTAAAATGTTTTATGCTAAAAATGGTTATGAAATGTACTTGCGCTTAGAAAACAATATTGAAACATTATTATCAAAAGTGGAACAACTCGCAATAAAATGGTTGTCCGAATGAAAAATGGTAAAAATATAAGAGGTGCATTAAGTTATAACGAAACCAAGGTTAGGGCCGGAAATGCGGAACTGATCCTGGCTGCACGTTTTGGCTGTGATACGGATAAACTATCGTTTTCGCAGAAACTCAAACGTTTTGACAGCTTGAATCAAAACTGCACACGCAGTGGATATAACACCGTTCACATCTCTTTGAATTTTCATTCAAAGGATAACCCCGATAATAAGCAAATGCAGGAGATCGCTCAGGATTATATGCAGCAACTGGGTTTTGAAAAACAACCTTACCTGGTGTACCGTCACGATGATGCAGGCCACCCCCACCTGCACATTGTGACAACACCGGTAAAAGCAAATGGACGAACTATTAACCTGCATAACCTTGTTCAACTTAAATCTGAACCGGCGCGTAAAACCATTGAAGAAAGCTACCAACTAATAAAAGCAGAAGGAAGGCAGCAAAGCGAAGGCTTAACACCCATTGACAGTAAAAAAGTACAGTATGGCAAAACAGAAACAAAGCAGGGGATTTCCCAAGTTGTAAGAAACGTTGCAGATAATTATCGTTTTACCAGTATAGAAGAATTTAACCTAATCCTTCGCCAATACAATGTATTTGCAGATATGGGACAGCCGGGAACAAGAATGCACCAACATGGGGGATTGCAGTATTTCCTATTAGACGCAAAAGGAGTGAAAGTGGGTGTGCCTATTAAAGCTAGTTCCATTTATACCAAACCCATACTGAAAAACCTCGACGCAAAGTTTGAGCGCAACCGGTTAAAGAAAGCTGCTACACAAAAATTTACGACCAGCGTAATTCAATTTGCATACGCCCACGCAAAAGACAAAAACGGATTGGTAAACATGCTGCATGAGAAAAAGATCAGTATTTCTTATAAACGTAGTGGGGAACTTGTTTTTATTGATCACCGCAATAAAACGGTAAATACCGCAGCAGAGCTGGGTATTGAAAAGGATTTGCATTTCAGGGAGTTTCATCGACAGGATCAACATAAATCATTACTCGAAAAACTTTTCGAACCGGAATATAACGGCTCCGAACTCTCGATTGAATTTTTAAAAAAGAAAAGAAAGAAAAAACGCTGACCATGCAGACAGGTGAAAATCATGAAGCATTGCGGAAGATCTTTGACATGATCCGTTTTAGCAGTATCCTGGTGTTGCTGCTGCATTTTTATGCAACTTGTTTCCCTGCATTGCAGGAGTGGCATCTTACCGCAACAATTGTCAATAGCATCATTTTTAACCTGACCACAAGCATTCGCATTTTACATGGTATTCATGGACCAAAACTGGTTTCACTTTTATTACTCGTGATTTCGCAGATGGGAGCTAAGGGAAAGAAAAGTGAAAAACAACGGTTGACACCACTTCTCTGTGTACTATCTACCGGCTTGCTGTTTTATTTCTTATCTGCATGGCTGTTGGAAATAAACGCGAAGGCAACGACTATAGCAATTGGGTATATCTCAGTTACAGTAGCAGGTTATTTATTTTTTCTCTCAGGTGGTTCGCGTTTGTCAAGGTTGCTATTTCTCAAACTGAACAAAGATATTTTCAACGAATTGAATGAAACCTTTCCGCAGGAAGAAAGATTGCTCGAAAATGAATACTCTGTCAATTTACCAGCGCAGTATAATTTAAAAGGGGTGATTAGAAAATCATGGATCAATATCATCAATCCTTTCCGGGCTCTATTGGTACTCGGGACACCCGGATCCGGTAAATCCTATTTTGTGATCCGCCATGTGATTACCCAACATATTAAAAAGGGATTCAGTTTTTTTATTTATGATTTTAAATTTCCTGACCTGTCCAGGATTGCCTACAATCATTTGCTTAAGGAAGTTTCAGCGTATAGTGTCCGTCCGAAAATGTATTTTATCAATTTTGATGACCTGAGCCGCACACACCGCTGTAATGTACTTTACCCCGATAGTTTACTGGATATAACAGATGCCACCGAATCAAGCCGAACTATTATGTTGGCTCTGAACCGCGAGTGGATCAAGAAAGCAGGCGACTTCTTTGTAGAATCCCCGATCAACTTTACAACAGCCATTTTTTGGTATTTAAAGAAATACAAACAGGGAAAGTATTGTACGCTACCCCATGCCATTGAACTGGCGCAAGTGCCCTATGATAGACTTTTCCCGGTATTGAGCCTTGAAACAGAAATAGAAGTATTGATCAATCCATTTGTATCCGCGTATGTCAACAAAGCAATGGAACAGCTGGAGGGACAAATCGCCAGTGCCAAGATTGGGCTTGCACGTTTATCCAGCCCATCACTTTATTATGTATTGAGTGGAAACGATTTTACGCTTGATGTAAACAATCCGCAACATCCCAAACTGGTTTGTGTGGGAAACAATCCGAGTAAGCAACAAATCTATGGTGCGGTACTATCATTGTATATCGAGCGTATGCTCAAGCTGGTGAACCGAAAAGGACAATTAAAGTCCAGTCTTGTTTTTGATGAGTTCCCCACTGTTTATGTAAACAACATAGATAACTTGATCGCTACGGCAAGAAGTAATAAAGTGGCCACCACCCTTGGTATTCAAGATTTTTCACAACTGCGAAAAGATTATGGAAAAGAGCAGGCGGATGTTATTATGAATGTGGCGGGTAATATTATTTCTGGACAGGTAATTGGCGATACTGCAAAGCAATTATCAGATCGTATCGGTAAGATTATGCAGGAACGCGAATCAGTGTCTATCAATGCACAAGATACTTCCGTTAGTCATTCCACACAACTCGAAGCAGCGATACCTCCTGCAAAAATTGCCAATCTGAGTTCAGGTGAATTCGTAGGGGCGGTAGCGGATGACCCGCAGAATAAAATTAAACGCAAAGCTTTTCATGCAGAAATTCTCAATGACCATGAAGCGTTGACTGCAGAAGAAAAACAGTATAAAGATATTCCCCTTATCCGCATTGTAACCCAAGAGGAAGTGATGGATAATTACTATGCAATCAAAAAGGATATTACAAAAATTATAGAAGAGGAAATGGAAAAAATTCATAGTCACCCGGATATGAAAAAATATTTGGTTGGCCAACAGCATACCGGTAACAATAAAACGATGGCAAGCAGGTAAAGACAATTTAGTAATCATTTATTTAATCATTTAAAACAGAAAACTATGGAACTGAAAAATTTCACGTACCTCACGGACTCCCTCACAAAACTGGGATTTGAGGGCGTTTTTGACAAGCCTCTCAAAGCGGCTATGGAACTGGGGCAACCTGAGTTTGTATTAAAAGCCGATCTGGCCGGAAAAGACGAGGCTATGCTCTTTGCTTTCAAATTTGCACAAAACGGAGGCGAGTATTATTTCCTTAATAATGTGGTTACCACATTAACCAAAAAGGACATGGAACCCCTGACCCATGATTTTTTCCTGTATAAACAGCAGGTGTTTGAACGTGGCAATGAAGGCCGCTACAAGGAAGTCGGTGTCCAGGTCGCCCACGATGATATAGGTCAGGTAAGCATTGCTGCCACCAGTTGGCCGCGGCATGTTAAAAAAACCAACAGGCGTGCTACCACCATAGTTCCATAGTACGGGCCATAATACCATTTACTTTGCCAGCTACCATTTTTCTCCTGTTTTGAGATAAGGTATTTGCTTGAACGAATGATTTCCTTTTGGTACTTCTGAAAGTCGAAGAGACATAAGCCATACAAAAGGTTTGCCATCACCTCATTGTCAGGACCTGCGCCCCACATAGCATTATATTTTTGTTGCCTTATATGAAAGGCATCCGACGATAGAGCCGGGATGATCCAGGTTTCAATGCCCCCATCAGTGTGCATCCTGTCAAGGAGCAGGATCTGCAAAGGTGGAAGAATATGTCGCTCAATTAAGCCTATTTGGTTTGTGCGAACAAAAAACTGGAGGATTTGTCCTAGGTCGTCTGCATCAGCTGCAATTTCTTTAATGCCCGGATAATAACTCCATCCCCCAACGATATCTTTTTGTCTTTTACCTAAGAGGTAAAGTGTTTCATTTTTTAGTACGGTATCTAGGTGAACACCAAGTACGTCCTTACAGTCACAGAGTACATCACCAATGATGGCTCTTTGAAAAGTATCGTTTATATGCACATCCTTTCCCGATGACAATCCAATATTTTTGTTCAGGAATATCACATGCTTTAATTCACCGAACCCTTGCGCGATCTGTTTGAAAAGGAATCTAAGTGTGGCTTTTTCCACCGGTTGAAGACCGGAAAAGACAGCACTGGCTTTTAGTAATTTTTGGTAAGGAAGCACTGGCTTGCCCTTTCTTCGCGTGAGTATATCCCTGGCCTTCACGCAATTTATAAACCCATTCATATTATAAAGTTCGTCCGCTACCATCTTTTTAAAAGTACCGAGCGAAACAGACCATGCAGCAGCTTCCACATAGTTGGCGGTATCAATAGCCAAGTCAATCTTGTTTAAAATCCGGCGGTAGGTTTGTTTATACATGCCCGATAAGTAAAAGTATTTTATTTTACGTTCAATTGTTATTTCGGATGCAGCATTTTTATTATTGATAAATTTTAATATGTTAAAGTTGATTTGCCCGGTTTTATAATCTGTTTTGATGTCTTTAATATCGTCGAGCATTTGATAAGCTATCGCAAAATTATTGTGAATTCGAGTGAGCGCCAGATACCTGCTATCATTTGTGTTTTTTTTTAAATGCCGGACTGCTTCAAGAGCAACGAGACCTACGGCATTCCGGCGTATGGCAATCTGATCATATTTGTATTTGCTTATTGCTTTTTGCTGCCGGAGTTTCTTTTCCTGAACAATGTTATGGTAGTAAGTATCATGTAACCTATTCCAGTTTTGCCAGAACGGGCACTCTATATTAAAATATTGTGACAGGATCTTGATTGCCTCTTCATGCGATTTTAAAATGAACATCATGACCTTTGCTCCCATTGTTTCAGAAGCGGCATCAAAGAGATCATCAATTTTTAGCAGCGAATAAAAATATAGGTAGCCTGCCACCGCGATACTCTTAATGGCTGGGTGCTTGGCCGGTAGATCGAGGGCCGTCCCAAAAAGGTAGGGATAACAAAGGAATATTTTGTTGGATTCAAAAGCGTCATTGTTCAATATTGAATCAAAAAGGCCTTCACTGTTTAGCGGGGCAACGTATTTCTCTACTTCGTGCCGGTAAAGTAAAAACGTATCTTCATCGATCATACTTAATAGCGTGCTTTTAGCGTTAACGAAAGTTCATATTTTTCATTGGTGAGCCATGCGGTTTGCGGATACCACTTATAGTGCAGTATGCCTCCCGGGTGTCCAGTGATATGAACATTATTACCCAGTTCATTATCTGCAATGGTCTTTGATCGTGAGATCAGCTCTAAGCTTATATAAACCTGGGCATTGTCGGTTATGAGGATATTGAATTTTGAAAGGTCATGAACGCTGACCCCATCCTGTATGGTAGCCTGCAAGATGATATTGCCATTTAACAACTCTGTGCCGGGATGCCCATTTATAAATTCCCTGATATGGAGTCTGAACCAAACCGTATCACAACCGGTAAGCACATAAAAGGAGACTGATTCCAGTTTAAACTTGTTGGCGCCAATCGTGAATACATTTCCTATCTCACCACCTTTTCCGCTACCGCTCCATCCGGAAAGCATGTTCCGTCGTTTGGTAACCGATCCAAGTATTGCATTGTATTTGAAGGGAGTCACTTGTACATCCATTAAGACACGGGCAACGGGTTCAAGCGTAATGATCCTTTCTTTCATAAAATCCTGCAAACGCAATTTTTTCTCTTTATAACCAATCGAGCTGATTATAAGGCTGTCATCGTAGTTAAGATTGGTGGTTAGTTCAAAGACATAATTCCCCGCAGAATCGGTAACGCATCCAGCATTTTTTTGAAGGATACCAATGGATGCGTAGGGGACCGGAGTTTGGTTAATTGCATTGCGAATGCTACCTGCGATTGTATTCTGGGCGCTCGTATTCTGGTAGAAAACGAATGGCATACTAACTAAAAGAGTCATCATTACAAATAATCGCATGATATCGGATTATAGATAAACAAAAACGTATCAGCAGTTCTTTACCACTACTCAATATGTCAAGTTCTGGCCTATCATCAAAAGACCTAGCTGGGGGCCAGAATACTTGTCAAATTACGAAAAAAAATTATAAATAAATTTGAATTTACCGAAAATTATTTATAATTTTCTAAGGTCTAATTTACGTAAACACAAAAACGCTTAATGGCCCCAAACTTGTTATTATTTAGTGGCCGGACTTTTGAATTTTCAATCAAAATGAATTAAAAAAATGAAAAAAAAAGACATTCTACTTGGCCCAGAAGATTCCGAAATGCTGTCTGCAAACGAGAACATTTATGACATGTTCTCTATAACGGAATTGGAACAACGACTACAAATGAGCCAGGCCGGTGTTTGGTGTGATACCAAATGCGGCACTGACTGTAACCCGGTTTGCGGCACAAATGACCAGACTTGCACTACAAATGAATTATGCACTTCAATCATTTGTACTACCATTTGTGGAACGCTGTCGTAGCTAATATTTCCCATGTTCAATTTTAATTGACAGGTGGTTAATACAATTCGTTATTAACTATCTGTCATTTTTTTGCATGAATGGGTTAATTTTGTACAGGAATCAGAATTTCGCGACCTTAATTTGGAACCACGACACCCTTCTAAACAATGTAATAAATCAATAGGCAAGATTATTATTGATTCTTTATCACTTCCTGCATGAGATCAAAAAGAGAAATGGCGATGATGCCACTGCCTAAAGAGAATTGATCCGTACCGTAATACACCACATAGCGTCTTACTGGATTTATATCATCACAGGCTATGCGAAAACCTTTCTTTACCGTGGGCGAGGAACTTCGTTTAATTTCAATAGCCCATTTTGCTGAACCAGAAAATTCTAATACAAGGTCAATTTCTGCACCCCCTGCCGTGCCATAATAAAATGGCTGTACACCGACAGGAGCAACTGAGAGAATATTTTCGATCACAAATCCTTCCCAGCTCCCGCCTACAACCGGATGACCAAGCAATTGATTATGATCTGCTATGTTCAGTAGGGCGTGGGTGATCCCACTATCGCGTACATATATCTTTGGTGAACGAACGAGTCGCTTCCCAACATTATAAGTCCACGGTTTCAGGCGGCGAACGAGTAGTAAGTCCGTCATCAAATCCATATAACGTCCAATTGTAACGCCGGATACATCAAGGTTTCTGCCTAAGTTAGCCGAATTCAATACGGTTCCCTGGTGATGGGCGAGCATAGTCCAAAAGCGTTCTAATGTTTCAGCCGGTATCCTTGGACCAAGTTGCGGGATATCACGTTCAAGGTAAGTTTTGATAAAATCTAGCCTCCATTCCAGGCTATCTTTTTCTGATGAAGCCAGTAAACTTTCCGGGAACCCGCCGCGAAGCCAGAGTGTATTTATATCATTGGTATATTCCATTTGGTTGACCCCAAAAAGTTCAAGATATGCGATCCTGCCAGCCAGCGACTCACTTGATTGCTTGAGTAAATCAATAGATGCTGATCCGAGAAACAGGAATTGTCCAGCCTTGTTTCCTTTGCGCCGTTCTTTATCAATAATTCCTCTTAAAGGAGAAAAGACTTCAGGTAGCCGTTGTACTTCATCAAGGATAATGAGTTTATCTTTATTAGCATCGTGAAAACTCACTATATCTCTAACCTTTTGTAAATCCAGTGTACTTTCCAGATCTAAGTATACGGATAGAGTTGTTTCTGATATATTTAGAGCAATAGTAGTTTTACCTACCTGGCGGGGACCCATTAAGGCAACAGAAGGGCTTCTTTTAAGAGCCTCCCGGATTTTTGTTTCCAGTCTGCGTTTTATCATCTATGCAAATCTAACATAAAATGTTAGATTTGCATAGATTGGCGACTTTAGCTGAAAAAATATTTCTGCAATGCTTTATTAAGCTGCTGGTATGTCGGATCGTCGCGGTCCATATTACTACGTACCCTATAATATTGCTGTTCGGCTGCATCTACCTTGGACTGATTGAATGGTACAAAATTGAGAAGCAAGTGAGCAATGTCAATATTATCCATTTTAGTAAACAATAATTCTCCTTGGGTGTGTTTTGCACCACTTTTGGATTTAGATTCTTTTTGCAACTCTTTTAATGCCTGAAACAATCCAATCAATCTTTCCTTTAGATGAATATTGGTAAGTGCGATTGAACCGGTTTGTTGTTGTGCAACCAACCTGTCATCTACTTTATTCATAATCATTTCAACAATCGGTTGAACTTTTTCACCCATACGAACCGCCAACTTATCGATGTCAACATCGC
Organism: Chitinophagales bacterium; assembly: GCA_038222655.1. Classification (GTDB taxonomy): domain Bacteria; phylum Bacteroidota; class Bacteroidia; order Chitinophagales; family Chitinophagaceae; genus Sediminibacterium. The sequence continues at coordinate 26,202 of JBBRHM010000016.1, forward strand.
TTAACGTGCTGGAATTTCCTGATCCCTGCAATTCATTTTTCACTAACACTGTCAGATCATTGCGCACAAACTGGTTATACATAATCTGTTTGCGGTTTTCCTCTAATTCACTTAATGTCTGTTCTACCCATTCAAGGCTAAGTTTCATGATAGAAAGCCACTTGATTACTTTAGATTCTTTGGCTTTACAACCCAGCCAATTAATCCGGTGACGTAATTCCAGTTGAAGAAATTTCAAAAAATCCTGTTTATCCTGGTAGAGATCATAATGCACTTGTATATACTTGACTGCGTCTGCAGCATTATAGGCATATAGTTTAATAAAAATGGCATTGTAATATTGTTCTGCGTAAGGTTCTTTTGGAAAATTAAGCAGGAACCCTTCACGCTGATAAGGTCCGATAACATAATTAAAATATGGCGTGAACTCTCCTTTTTTATGGCTATAGTTATTTTCATAACCGGAGATCAGCATCATATTGCGGAATGCCATGCTGTTCATCAGGAAGCTACGGATCGACATAGGATTAGGTATTTTTTAGACTTTCAAATAAAGCATTTTCTCCATGACCCTCATACTTCAAAAGGGTTCTTATATCAGAATGTTGTGTTATTTTTTGAATTACTGTGATGGGAACGCCCTTTTCCAGCATTAACGTAACAAATGTTCGTCTTGCCATGTGTGAAGACATGAACTCATGCTTGGGCTGCCGGATTTGAACTTCTGACACACCACTGAATCGTATTATACGTACAGGTGTCTCGATCTTAGCTTCTTTCCCGATATCCTTTAAATACTCGTTGAATTTTTGGTTGGAAATTTCAGGAAACAGGTAATTGAATTTTTTCAGTATAGGCAAAGCGTTTGCAATAAAACCGACAAAGGGAACAATTGTATTCTTCTTTGTCTTAATTGAAACAAAGCTCCATTTTTTACCATCAAAGTCGTCCTGGTTAAATCGCATAATGTCAGAAAACCGCTGGCCGGTAAAGCAGCCAAAACAAAACAGGTCGCGTACTTTCTCCAATTTAGGATCTTCTGAAAAATCATGGTTAAGGATTTGAAATAACTCGTCTTCTGTAAGTGCAACGATTTCATTTTTGGATTTCCGCTTGATCTGTGTTTTAATCTTTGAAAATCCATCAACATTAGTATGATACTTATTTTCATACGCCCATTGCAAAAATGATTTTAGGGTTGCACAATATTTGGCTATGGTGTCATTCAACAAGCCTCTTTCCTCTTTATAAGGGTTTACTTTATCCAGTAGAAATTTTTCATAGTCATTAAAAAAAATTTGATTAAAGCTTTGAAAAGTTAATATTATTTTTTTCGCATCCTGGTAATCATCAAGGCTTTTAAAAATAGTTCTGTATTCTTTGAGAGTACCTTCTGTTAGAACCTGTTGTTTTCTTATTTGAAAATCGACTCTTGCTTTTGTAAGTGTATTTGGCTTGGCCGTTACTTTCCCATTAATGGCACTATTCAGCATTTTCTGTATCTCAGATTGATCAAGAACTTTATTATCGTCTTTTAATTTACTGTATTGTTTAAGTAGTGTGTTGGATAATGTATCCAATTCATTGTTCAATTCCAGGCTTCCACGCAGAGTGCTTTTATATTTTCCTTTTTTGAAGTCCCATTGTTCGGGCAATATCCGGTAATTGGTTTTTATTTTAATTCTTGATCCTTTTTCAAAGGTGAAAAACAGGTAAAGAGATGTATGCTTATCATTAAGAATAGTTTTTGGATAAGGCTTGTTATTGGCAGCGCACTCCGCAAGAACCTGTTTAACTTTCTCTTTTGCTACGAGCGGCGAAAAGGGTTTGTCTATGTAATAATTGATGAAGGCCATAGGTTCAAAGTTACGAGGAATCGAACCTATTTCGGACATATTTCGGACAGTTTTACTTAATCTGGGTAACTGTTACCTTAATCATACTTAACTTTCGTAATGTTAAAAACATTTTAAATCAAATAGTTAACTACATATAGTAAATAAAATTAATTAAATAAAACAAGGCAGTTCGAATCCTGTCTTCCCGACCAAAGGAAAGATCAATCGAAAGATTGGTCTTTTTTTTATTTTTACAAGACACTGTTCGATGATACGCTGGAAGCCTTGTCCAGCTTATGTTTTAGCCAAATCGTCTCTTATTTCCTACCGACAAATTGGCTTAATCCTTCTTATAAATTGTTAATATCAGCGCGATTTTTCTGCATAACTATAGCAGAAAATATCAAAAAATATCAGGCTTGATTGGCGCAAATCCTTGAACTGTTTATGGCACGTAAGTTGAACTCAAGGATTTTGAATAACACTTTGAATTACAATTAGTTAAATCATTTTTTTTGATTCGATTAATGGTAGTCCGACCTGGATTCGAACCTGCGGGACACGTAGAAATGTGCAGAAAGTATCAAATCATTTCAAAACGAAACTTAAAAAGCCAGTTATGACCTCCACACACACTTTTTCGGTGGACATTATTATCCGCCGAAATAAAAAAGACAAAGAAAAGGCACTGATTTATGCAAGAATCACTGTCGATGGCGATGCCAAAGAAATTTCTTTAAAAGAAAGTATCTCAGTTGCACAATGGGACAGTAAATCAGAAACAGTTACCGGCAAATCCAACCTTGTAAAATCGATCAATAACATGATCGCTGATACACGCCAGGGCATTAAAGAAAAATACAGGTGGATGAAAGTTGAAGAATTGGAAATCACCGCAGATTCCCTCAAACAGTATTACCTCGGTGAAGTTGTTACACAAAAAGGCAAACAACTTTTTGAATTGCTGGACTACTTCTATAAAATTTTTGAAGACAAACTGAAGCATGGCGGATTCAAAAATTATAAAACGACTATTGCTTACATCAAAGCATTTGCAAACGCGAAGTTCGGAAGCAAAGATGTTTATCTGAAGCAGGTTGATATGCAGTTCGCTACCGACCTGGAATTTTATATCCGCAACCAACCTTTGAAGGACTTTGATCCCTGCTTAGGCAATGGAGTGGCCAAACACCTACAGCGTTTCAAAAGAATCCTGAACTGGGCAGCCGAGATCAAATGGGTAAAGTTCAACGAAATCGATCCTTATAAATGCCCGGTTAAAAAATCCCGCCGCAAAAAGCTCACAATGCAGGAAGTCCTTCATCTGGAAACAAAACATTTTCAGGATGAAAACCTGAACTACGTGCGGGATCTTTTCATCTTTTCCTGCTATACCAGCTTTGCCTATATAGATGTAATGACACTCAAAGAAGAAGATTTTTCTTTTGAAATGGATGGTAAAATATGGTGCCTGAAATACCGCGTTAAATCAGAAGAATTGCAGCGTGTCCTTATGCTCAAAACAGCTACCAGAATTTTGGATAAATACCGAAACATAGATCCGTTAACCGAAAGGAAAACAATTTTTCCTTTTTTGACCAATCAATATGTCAACAGGTGCCTGCACATAATTCAAAACGCCTGTGAGATCACCACACCCATGACCTTTCATGTAGCCCGGCACACTTTCGCTAAAACCGTCGCACTTAAAAATGGTGTACCGATGGAAACGATCCAGATAATCATGGGACACTCAAAGATTACGACCACGCAAATTTATGCGGATGTGGATGATGAAAAAATCGTTGATGATTTCAGCAGGCTGGAAGAAAGACTGGATAAAAAGCGCAATGAGTTTCACGCCACACATTTAAAGGCAGTGTGAAAAAGGGACTTATGGCGGTTTATAATTTTTTATATTCCGCCATAAGTGCAAAAAACAGCCTATTTGTAATTTTTTTTAATCTAAAGTCTGGGCAAAATGGGCGCATTGGGCATCTCCTATATTTCGCCAAATTAGCACTTTTTTACCACTTTTGGCGAAATATAAAATTATATAATTCGCCAAATCGATACTTTTTTACTACTTTTGGCGAAATATAATCTTTACCCAAATGGATACAATGACAGGCAGGAAAGAAGAAAAAAAAATACTGGAGGATTTGCTGAAAACCAATTCTTCTGAACTGGTAGCTATCTATGGACGGCGGCGGATCGGTAAAACTTTCCTGGTCAGGAATGTTTACCGGAAGGAACTTGTCTTTGAGTTTTCCGGGATACATGATGTAAGCCTGTCAGTTCAGCTAAAAAATTTCTCAAATGCCTTTACTGATACCGCTCGCAGTAAAGTCCCTGTTCAGGTGCCGGATACATGGGTGGATGCCTTCCGTCTTCTGGAACAATGGCTCGCGGGTAAAAAAAGAAAAAACAAACAGGTACTATTTTTTGATGAATTCCCCTGGATATGTACACCCCGATCAGGATTCCTGGACGCATTCGGTCATTTCTGGAACCAGTTCGTATCAAAGAGGGATGACCTTGTAATTGTTATCTGCGGTTCCGCCGCTTCATGGATAATCAAGCATGTACTGCAGTCAAAAGGCAGTCTTCATAACAGGGTCACGCAGGAAATCAGGTTACTGCCTTTTACACTGGGCGAAACAGAAGCCTATCTGCAAAGCCGCAATATTGTAGTTGACCGTTACCAGTTGCTGCAACTGTATATGTCCATGGGTGGCGTACCGGAATACCTGCGGCATGTCTCTCCTGGCCAAAGCGCCTCACAGGCCATTAACCGTTTGTGTTTCTCAAAAGACGGGTTCCTGAAAAAAGAATTCCAGAGTTTGTATCATGCCCTCTTTGACGATGCCGTCAATCACATGGCTGTAATAAAAGCACTTGCCGCCAAACCATCCGGACTTACGCGGAACGAAATCATAGATGCATGCGGTTTATCCTCGGGCGGCGGAACTACAACGATACTGGATGAACTCGGGCAATGCGGATTTATTATGGACTATGTTCCTTTTACCAACCAGGTTAAGGAAAGCATTTACCGCCTGACGGATGAATACTCACTATTCTACCTAAAATTCATCGAACCGCAAAAAACGTATGGAAAAGACATCTGGCAAAGAATATCAGCCGGGCAATCCTGGCGAAGCTGGGCAGGTTTTGCATTTGAATCCATTTGCTGGAAACATGTCGCTCAGATCAAAAATGCATTGGGTATTCCGCAGTTAATCACAGCAGAATCCATCTGGCGGTTTAGTGGAACGAGTTCGCAGAAAGGAGCGCAGATAGACTTGTTGATCGACAGAAACGACCAGACCATCAATCTTTGTGAAATGAAATTCTCGACAGCAGAATATGTAATTGATAAAAATTACGCTACTGAACTGAACCAGAAAAGGATCATTTTTCAGCAGGAAACCGGGACACGTAAAACGGTCTTCGTTACGATGATCACCACATTCGGCGTAAAACAGAACGCATGGTATTCAGGCCAGGTACAGAATGCGTTAACTATGGATGATCTGTTTGAATGAATCAACATGGGATTAAGTATACAGTATAAGGGAAGATTCAAAGAAGATACCCGGTTGCAGGATATGATCGAGGAGGTCGTTGATATTGTTTCTATTTATCAATGGAAATACCAGGTTTATCAAACTGTGTTCCCAAGCAAGTCAGAAGTGCCTGATAAAAAAATATATGGCATCAGTTTTTCACCACCTGATTGTGAAACCCTATCACTTTGTTTCCTGAGCGACCTAAACCTGTGCGATCCAGTTTATCTACAATATGGTGCGCCCATACCGGCTGGTACCAGCTACCTACATTCGGTAAAAACACAATTTACCGGGCTTGACCGCCATATCACTATCATCTCCATTTTAAAATACATAAGTGGAAAATACCTGGACTCATTTGAACTGACTGATGAAAGCGGATTCTGGGATACTGGTAATAAAACGATTGCCGCACAAAAATTTGATGACCATCACCGCTTTCTCAATGTTACTGCTGACACAGTCAAAGATCTTATCCTACAGGATGGAGAAACTTTCGAGGCTTATGCAAAAAGACTGGCACAACACGTAGAAAAAATATTGAAGAAAAAATAGTGGCCAAATCCCAATCTTCCAGACTGGGCGGCAAGATGGCACTTACGGCCATTGTTCCTCCTGTGGTCTTACCTCCTTGTTTTCCTTGTCAACCGCCCGTACCAACCCTTAGGGTGTTTGACAAGGAAAAATACATCTTCCCTGAAACTATTGCATCATTCTTAGCGCATCTCTTTCAGCCATTAAACGGTTCACTTCTTTTTCGATCAAATCTTTAATATCCAGTTTGATCTGGAAATAATTATCCAGCACATCCTGCGGCGTAAGGTCATACACTTTCGGAATGGGTTTAAAATCCGTCATCAGCTGATTGATCTTTTCAGTATCCTGAACGAACTCTGCATGGAACATTTTCAGTTTAATTTTTTCATTCGGATCATCTGAAACCATCCCTACAAATTCACCCGAAGAAAGTGAAGCGATTTTAGAAGAAGGTAGCGCATGATCAAGCTGCCATGATTTACTTAACGAAGTATCCGTCCGGTTAATTGACATGCTTTCTTTCTGCTGCACGATCTTACCAAAACGTTCTGACAACATCTTTGCAGTATCGCCGGTTACCTGGCCGCTGATGATGTTGCCACAAATGTTTGTAATAACATCCGCCTGTTCTTTACCGTAATCTTTTCGTAATTGCGAAAAGTCCTGCATGGCGAGTGTGGTTGCCACGAAGTTTGATCTGGCGGTTGCGATTGTTGAATCCATGTTGTTAAAGAAGATCGTTGGAAATTCGTCAAAGACGAGCGAACATTTCTGCTTTCCTTTTTTATTGACGATCTTGATCAATCTTGAAACGTAGAGCGATAAAACAGCACCATAGGTATTTTGTTTTTCAGGGTTGTTGCCGACACAAACGATTTTCGGTTCAAAAGGATTGTTGATGTCAAGTGTAAAATCATTACCAGACAGCACCCAGTATATCTGTGGCGATGCAAGCCGCGCCATCCCGATCTTAGCACTTGCGATCTGTCCTTCCAGTTGTTCCATTGCATCGTTCTGAAAGGCTGTGATAAATGGATTCACCAACACTTCGATTTCAGGAATGGTATTCAACACGGGAAATAAGTCATCGTATTCCGCCTGCATGAGTTCAATCACATGCGGCAATGTACAGTACATGCCATCCTCATATTTTCGTAGGAACCAAATTACGGCGGTTACAAAATTGATCGGTGATTCGACAAAGAAATCCCCCTGCTTTTTAATCCACTCCCTGTTCAAACCCAAAAGGATTGTCCGGGCTGATTCTGTTGCATCAGTAATGTCGTTCATGGTATCGGGATCGAGCGGGTTACACCTGTGCGAACTTAAGAGGTCATCAAAATTGATGGCGTAAAACGAGGGAGGGTTCGCGTAAGCTGTCTTATATTCTAACAGCCAGTTGTATGCTGCTTTAGACAGGTCATCATACTTGAAATCATAAATGAACATTGCGAACCCTTTTTCAATTTGCTGTCGTATCAATGGTAAAACCACGAACCAGCTTTTACCTGCGCCGGGACTTCCTGTCACCAACAGTCCGCGAAATGGATTGATCACGTTGATGTGAGAGCTGCGCGTTTTATTCTGCAACCTGTACCTCCCCGTAAAATTTATAGAGTATTCATTCAGCAGTAATCTTTCTTCCTGCGGGAAAGTTTCATTGATCTCATTAAAGACATCGTGTTTCAATTGTTGTTTAATCAGCCGGGACGCGCGTGTGCCACCGGCGAGGAGTAAAACATAACCGGACGAACAGGTAAGCATGTACGTGCATGCAATTGTTTCAAGCTTTGCATGTAACAATAACAACCAGCCGCTCGTAAAATATAATATGCAACCACCCGCCAACATATACAGCAGTAGTTTCATGTTCAGGTCGTCCTGCTTTTTTCCCTGCGCACCGAATAGCGAAATGGTCAATAATCCGAGAGCGATGGATTTTGAAATAAGTGGTCTTTCAAATAAACCTGTCCGTGCAATTCCTGTTACCAGTTGGTCTGTAAATTTCGAATAGACATTCCATTCAACAAAAGCTCCGTAACAATAATAGTAAAAGTGCAGTAGTAATACAGCAATACCAAGCAACCTCGTCATGTCGAGTATCTTTCGTAAATCCTGTTCATTCTCTCCGGTAGACATGTGATTGAGTTTTTTAGGGTTATAGTTTGCGTTTCTTTTTCTTTTTTTTCTTTGTTAGCTGGTGAGGCACAAAGCCTTCGCTTTCGCGCGAAGAAAAAAGTATCTCAGCGTTTAAGTTTTCCTGTTTTATATTTTGACTTTGTTCCAACGTTTGTTGCATACCAGTGATGCGTGATGGTGAAGATTGATTTTGCTGTGATAGCTTTTTATATAATCCTGCTATACTATAGGCTTTGCCCAATTCAGAACCATTGAAAACAGAGCGGTTGCGGTGATCAACGAAAGTGATGCCGTAAATATTTCCTTCTGCATTTTGACGAAGTACCGTTGCGATGTTTTCTTTTGCAAGCGATGTAACCAGGGCATCCAACGAAGCAGGATCTGATTGCAGTGCTTTGTTGATCGTATTGCGTAGGGATAATTTCAGGATTTCGCGGTCTTTTTTGTTCAGGTCAAATCTTCCTTCCAGGTAGCTAAGCGTAGGTTTACCGGCGATGGTGCTTGCCTTGATGGGAACGCCTACCGGGTTGCCTTTGTGATCGAGTACACGATAAAGCAGGCCGCCCTTGCGGTATGTGAAACTGTCTTTGTTTCCGCGGTCGGCCATTACGCCATACTGTTTTAATACAGCATTAAATTCCGCGAGAGAAGTGTAATTGTAAAGGTTGATGACCTGCTTTAAAGCGTTCGCGATCCCGCGTTTTGTTTCGCTTTTGCCATAGATGGTTTTTTCGATTACATTTTTTAAGTTTGGTTGCTCAGTTAATTGATTGGTCTTACCAGCTTTTAAAAGATTGAATTTTTCTTCGATTGTTTTGCGGGCAAGTTCAGACTGGTTTCGCCCGATGTTATGCGTGTTGATTCGTGTGCCGTCCTGCCTGATGGTTGTGGCAACAATATGAATGTGAGGATGGCCTGCATCGTGGTGGCGATAAATAAGATACGGTTGGTCT
>JBBRHM010000017.1:0-35213 GCA_038222655.1 Chitinophagales bacterium
CCATCATTATCAAAATCCATCCATAAAGGCGCCCAGCTCCAGTCTGTTGAATAGTTGCCGGCATACAAACCCACTTCACTGAACATGCCATTTCTTCGATTCAGTTGCAGGTTATTTCTTGTATACTGGTAATTATAACCGGCGTTTATTTTATACTGAAATAAATCGTAATCATCTTCACCCAATGAACGTTTCAGGATAAGCGGATCAGAGGGAAGCATATCCATAGAAATAATTTCAGGAAACCCATCATTATTCACATCAGCCACATCCACACCCATAGAAAACTGGCTGGTATGCATGATATGGTCATTAATCTCTTCTTTAAACGTTCCGTTTCTCTGGTTGATGTAGAGATAATCATTCTCATGAAAATCATTGCCTACATATATATCAGGATAGCCATCCAGGTTGATATCTGCTACGGCTACGCCGAGACCATAACTAATTTCAGAACTGTTAATTCCGGTTGCTTTGGTAACATCCGAAAATTTATGATTACCCTCATTTCTGAAAATACGGTCGCCCGACAAAGGATGATAAGTTCCGACAAAATTTTTACGTGGCGCGAATACACCATTGCGGTGCACTGAATGATTTAAAAGAAACATATCAAGATCACCATCCATATCATAATCCACAAAAACCGCCTGCGTACTAAATCCTGAAAAATCCAATCCATATTCTTTGGCTTCATCTGCATAAAACGGAATACCATTTTTATCAATACCCTTACAGACAAGTAACTGATTACGGCCATGCAATGTTTCATACTGGCCCACACGACAAACATAAATATCCAGCAGGCCATCGTTATTAATATCTACAACTGATATTCCGGTTGACCAGGCGCCATCCTGCGGTATCTTCGCTTCGGCGGTAACATCTTTAAACTGTAGATTTCCAGTATTGAGGTATAGTTTATTAAGTCCCTGGTTAGCGCTCATAAAAAGATCCGGCAATCCATCATTATTAAAGTCACCTGAACCAATACCGGCACCATTATAAAAATACATATACTTAAACATGTTAAACTCCTGCGTAGGGGTAAGCGTATTGGAAAATAGCAAACCAGTTTTACTACTGTCCAATACTTCGAATACAGACTGTGGTTTATTTTTTACAGAATGACAGGCGCAAAGAAAAATAACAGGAAGAAAAAAATACTTTTTAACAAAGGTTATCATACACATTACTTGTGGCTTATGGCTGTTGTTGGCACACCTGCCTTTCTCCTGACTTTAAATAATACAGGAAACATATCATTTCGGAGATACAGAAGATACTTTTCCTTTCCGCTTTTTATTTCCTGAATATCCCTCACCTGTCCGTTTACAGACATGCCCGATTCGGTGCTTCTAAGCAACAGAAGATTGCCCTGGCCTTTGTTAAGTAACACAGCACCAACACTGGCATCCAGCCTGTCGAACTGGGGAAGAAATCCAAATTCATTTCCGCCTAAAACAATATCTGGTTTGCCATCTTCATCCAGATCTGTACAATGAATCGCATTCACAGAAGATAACTGAATAGTTGCAGGAAGCTTCTGCACCGTAAAATTATCATTACCCTTATTGATGGCAATAACAGAAGCACCATAATTGAATTGGCGCACCTTACAGGTACGTATGAGTTCTGCAGAAAATAATTCCTGTATAGGTTTCGCTGCATAATCTTTGTGTTTAAGATTTTGTTTTTTCAGGGTAGGTACCTGGTCTTCCATTTCATGCTTCATAAAAACGGGCATATCCTTTCCATCAATTGTAGAGGTAAGTATCCTGTCGGTTGAATTATTTTGATCAAAATCATTAACCCATAATTTAACGGGTTTGTCCTTATCGGGACGCAGGTAACAATTTTCGCCAATATTTCCCAATATCAGATCCATCTTACCATCACCGTTAATATCGGTTACTGCAACAGTTTGCCACCAGCCCAGCATGTCTGACAGGTTTGTTTTGTGTTCAACAAAATGATCTTTCTCAAAAGAAAATATCCTTGGTGCCATCCATTCACCAACGATAATGAGTTCTTTGCGCGTATCTCCGCTAACATCGGCCCATACAGAACCGGTTACCATTCCGATATGGGCAATATCAGGATTCTTTGTTTTTGCGATATCTGTAAAATGTCCCTTTCCGTCATTCAGAAAAATATAACTGGATGGATCTGCACCATAGTTTCTCGGTTCACTTCTTCCACCCACAAAAAGATCTGGATAACCATCCTGGTTAAAGTCTTCTGCAATAGCCACCGAAATATTCATACCCGCATTAGGAAAAGCAGCGGCATCAATTTCAAAATTTCCTTTGCCATCATTTTTAAATAAGCGAAGCTGCATCTGGCGGCTGGCAGGTTTATTATTATTGCCACCCGGACAAACCAGCAGATCCAGATCACCATCGTGATCATAATCAAACAACAACACGGCTACATCTTCAAAATCAGTAAACTGATCAAAAGATTTTTGAGGCTTTTTTGCAAAGCCTCCCTTTTTATCCTGGATGTATAATTGTCCAGCATGGCCGGCTGTTCCGCCGATGTACACATCTTCCAGCCCGTCATTATTCACATCACCCACTGCTGCTTTGGGGCCTTCCCTCGATAACATTTTGGGCAGATTACGTTCATAATAAAAATCAATATTATTGTCCTCGTGGTGTTTTTCAAAAATAGATGTTACCGAATCTAATAAAAACGGCATGCCGGGGCTCGTAAAAGGATATTTACCATTTCCGGCAGTCTGCCTGATCACATGCACTGTATCAATGGCAGGATGATTGTACCTGGTAACAGATAGATCCGGCCACATAATTACCATCGAATCTACTTTGGTTGTATTACCCAATCCTATCACCAGTTTGTAATCCATAGATGATTGAAAACCGCGGCTTGGTATGAGTTCTCTGCTAATTACTTCTGTACCCTTATAAATATTTATTTTACTACCAATAGCAAATGTATTTTTTTCGGTACCCTGCAGTGTAACACTTATGTAATGATTTTTATTGATTTCCCTGCTGTTGTTGCGATATACAAAGGCAGGTCCGTTCTCATTGTTTACGATGAGATCAAGATCGCCGTCATTGTCCAGGTCGCCATAGGCGGCACCATTTGAGAAACCAGGCTGTTTAAATCCCCAGGCAACCGCCATGTCTTTAAATCGAAGGTTTTTTTCGTTATGATAGGCTTTATTCAGCAATGAATTCTGTGGTATATGTTTTAATACCTCATCAACGTTTTGCTTCTGACCCGTTAACACCATTTTCTGTACCACGTCATTAGCAAAGAACTCTATAAAATCAAGATCGGTTACATCGCGGTTAACGCCGTTGCACACATAGATATCATTGTAGCCATCGTTATCCATATCAAACAGTAAGGCACCCCAGCTCCAGTCTGTAGCCGATACACCGCTGTAGTTACCGGTTTCCATAAATGTGCCGGATTTATCATTTATCTGCAGGCAGTTTTTTACATACTGGTAATAAAAGCCTGTATTAAGCTTGGTATTGAAGAGATCAATATTATCAAATGCCCCCGTGGTTTTTAAACGGTAATCATTATCCGGCAACATATCGGTATTGAAAATATCCGGCGACCCATCATTGTTTATATCTGCAATATCGGCACCCATAGAAGAAAAACTGGTATGCTTAATCCTGTCTTCAAACTCATCTTTAAAGGTTCCGTTTTTTTGATTGATATACAGATAATCCCGCTCATAAGAATCATTAGAAACATAGACATCAGGATAACCATCACCATTAATATCACTCACAGAAACCCCGAGTCCAAAACTGATCAGGCTGCTATGAATACCGGCTTCTTTGGTAACTTCTGTAAAGTGCCCGTTATCATTACGAAATAAATGATTACCGCCCCCTTTCAGGAATTCCCCTACGGCCCATTCTTTCTCCGGCAAATCGCGCCGGTTATTAAAACCCAGCTGGTTAACAGGAATAGGACTGTTGTCAATCATAAAACAATCCAGGTCGCCATCAAGATCATAATCAAAAAAAGATACCTGGGTAGAATAGGCTTTATGATCAAGGCCGTATTGGGCAGCAGATTCTGTAAAACCCAGGTTATGGTTATTGATGTATAATTTGTTCTTCCGGTTTCCATTAGACATATGGCCTGAATTACAAACATAAATATCCAGCCAGCCATCATTGTTAATATCCACAAATGTTACGCCGGTGCTCCACATACTATCCTGTTTAAATCCGGCTTTGGCTGTAATATCATCAAATTGAAAATTACCCTTATTCAGGTAGAGTTTATTTTCGCCCATATTGGAAGTAAAAAAAACATCGGGCAACCCATCATTATTAATATCCCCGATAGACACACCGCCACCATTATAAAAATTGCGAAAAAGAAAACTGTTTTCGAGCCGTCCATCGGCCACATCATTTCTGAAGTTAATGCCGGTATTATCCATTAACTGGAATAAGGTATCTTCTTTTTTGTTTTTGCAGGAGAGGAAAGTTAATACAAAAGCTATGGTAAGCAGTATAGCAGGAAGCTTCATCACAAGTCTATTAATATAAGAATAGCGTAAAAATAAAACAGCTTTTCAAGTTACCGAATAATATCTTAAAGCATTCCTAATATGGAGTCACAAACGGTTAGCCGATTAGCAAAAGCCTGTAGCAATGTACAACCCAACCTTCGCAGTGCGACGTAGTTATACAGAAAAGCATTGATTGAAAAATAAATCAAAGAGTCACTTCCCAAAAAAGCGAAAGACCATCGATGATGGTCTTTCGCTTTCTATAATTATCAAAAATTAAAATTAATAGCCAGGATTCTGCTTCAGGTTTGGATTGGCAGCCAATGCCTGGTTAGGAACCGGGTATACAAGGTTCTTAGGGTCATCAGTTGGTTTCAGTCCCCATGGTTTCAGGAATACGCCGAAACGGATAAGATCTGTTCTCCTTACACTTTCCCAATATAATTCTCTACCTCTTTCTGCCAGTAAAGTATTTGGATCATCAACATTGCTTGCATTTACCAGCGGCATAACTGTCATAGGAGTGGTACCTCTTGCGGCCCTAAGTGCATTTACCATAGCCAGTGCACCAGCTGCATCACCGGTTCTTTGTTTAGCTTCTGCCACCATCAACACCACATCAGGATACCGGAAGATCATCAGGTCATTACCTGCTGGTCCACCGCCATATTGTGAATAATCAGGCGGATATTTGATAACCCTGATACCGGTTACTTCCAGGTTGGCACCTGTTTCAATCATATTCGCTGCAATTTTAGGATCATAAGCCAGTGGCGCGCCTTTTCTGTCTTTAATAGCCACACCTGCTTCATTAAATTGCTGGTTTACGAGGAAGCCGGGTCTAAGACCTGATACATTCGTAACACCACTATAATATCTTCCACCGATCCTTGGATCTAACAGTGTATCAGCAGGACCAAAAGCGGTAGTACCGGCACTTGTATTAAAAGAATTATAAAATTCACTAATGGTAGAAAATCCGTTCCATCCGGCATTAGGATTATTAGGTGTCCATGAATTGTAATGTAATGTCATATTCCAGCGCGCACCAATACCAGAGCTGTTGGCTCCCACACCGGCTGTATTATCGTAACGGAAGATAGCTTCCTTAGATCCGTCATTACCTGGCTTAAAATTATCGAAGTAGTTAGAGCTATAGCCGTATTTACCACTGCTGATAATTGCATTACCTAACGAAACAACCTGGGCCATATCTCCTGCATCAAATGTAGGAGCGGCCCTGTTTGCAAATGCACCTTTCTGAAGATAACATTTCATCAGCAAAACACGCGCAGCATCCGGATTAGCCAATGCAGATCCGTTGGTAGCAGGTAAGGCAGGTAAGATAGCATTAAGCTCACTGATAATAAAAGCAACACCATCAGCGCCTGATTTTACAGTAGGTGCCAACAGCAGGTTATCGCCCGGATTACGGATCGGGTACTGTCCATACAGATCTAACAGATAGTACAGCGCAAGTGCCCTTAGAAATCTCGCTTCTGCACCCTGTCCAGGAGTTGGATTAAATCCTAACACGTTGGTTGCATCAAAATTGATTTTATTAAGCGAGTTAAATACATCTAATATCTGGCCATGGTCAGCATTCCAGGTATGCGAATGGATTACTCTCCAAACACCGTTATCATCCCAGTCTCCACCTCTTGTAGGAACTAAAGATTCATCGGTAGAATTTTCCATGAGAGAAAAAACCAGACTCTGGCCGGTTAGCGGACCCCCAATATCTGAATAAGCTGCAGACAATAATAGCCCCGTACCTGTGCTTCCCAAAGAAGAAGCAACCTGTCCGTTGGTGAGTGTGCCGTTAAGGCCCTCATTCAGCTTTGTACAGCCCGTCATTGCAAGAACTGCAAAACAGAAAGCTGCCAGTTTTGTGATTGTTTTATATGATTTCATACGGTAAATTTTTGATGTTGATTATAAAGAGAAATTAAATCCAAAAGAAATGGTCCTTGGTGTTGGATAAGGAACATACTCAATAGATCTTGATGGATAAGAGTTATTGCTTTTATCGATGTTAACCTCAGGATCGAAGCCTGTGAATTTAGTAATCACAAACAGGTTCGTTCCACTTACAAATGCACTCAGGTTTTTGATATATTTTCCTGTGTTGGCAAAGTTATAGCGAAGGGTAACATTTCTCATTTTGAAATAATCTCCCTTTTCAAGAAACCTGGTAGAAGCACCTACACCGCTGGCAATTCCTTCTTTTGAATTGTATGCAGCAACATCAATGTTTCTTCCCTGGGCAATACCTGCAATGTTGGTAACAGAAGTAGCTGTATTGTTATAGATCAGGAACCCGAAAGCACCGCCCATATTCATACTTAAAGTAAGTCTGTTATACCGAAGTGATGTACTGAAACCTACTAATGATTGTGGGTTAGGATCACCTGCAAACTGAGGGTTAGCACCTATGATCTGATTACCGCTTGCATCAAAGCCCTGGAAAGGTTTCAGGTAATACACGTTAACCGGTTGGTTATTGGTAATAACCTGTGCCAGTGTACCAGATACGCCCTGTCCGTTGATCTGGCCGGTTGATACCTGAAGATTAAGACCTGTATTAGGATCGGTAAAATCTTTTACATTGTTTTTATTGTATGCATAGTTCACATTCAGATCCCATCCAAATTTTGCACGGTCAGCCAATACAAAACCTAAGGCTACTTCAACACCTGAATTAACCAGTTTGGCATTGGGCAGGTTTACGAAAGTAATAGAAGAGGGTGCAGGCTGGATAGCACTTGTCTGGAATAAGATATCAGAAGTATTCTTGTTATAATAATCTATAGAACCGTAAATCTTTCCTTTTGAAGTAGAGAAATCAAGTCCGATATTAACAGATTTTGATCTTTCCCATTTCAGGTTCGGATTACCGTTAACTACCTGTGGTGCGTTATTATATGAGTTCAGGCTGAATTGTTCCTGTGATGAACCGGCAGGATATTCCTGGTTACCCGTAACGCCATAAGAGGCACGGAAAGCAAGACTGGAGAATACTTTGTTATCCTTCATAAAATCTTCATTGCTAAGAACCCATTTCAAACCGGCAGATGGAAAATAACCATACTTATTATTGATACCGAATTTGCTGGATCCATCAGCTCTGATTGTACCTGTTAACAATAATTTGTCGCGATAGTTCAAAGTTGCTCTGCCAAAATAAGATTGTAATTCAGCAGTAGGGTTCGCGTAGGTAAAATAAGGATTTTGCGTTTTAGCGTTCTGGAAAATTCTGGTATAGGGAATAGATATCCTTGTATTAAAATCCAGGTTAGTATTAAAACCACTGGCAGAAACGCCGCTACCTGAAAATTCTGTTTTGAAATATTCATAACCCGCTAAAGCTTCCAGTGAAAGACTATTGGAAAGGCCGGTGCGGTAATTCAAAGTGTGCGTAATAGTTTGTGAATTCAATAAGGCATTTGCGATACCTGCAGATCCTAAACCAGACACACCGGGAATACCGGGTAACCATCCTTCAATATTCAAACTTCTTGTACCACGGCCATGGTTCAAACCATATAACATTTTGTATTCAAGATTTTCTGTGATCTTATATGCTGCTGATATATTTCCCAGAAATGAGTACACACTACTCAAATCACTAAACGCGTCATTAAAAGCAAGTGGATTACCCGAACCATTGCTTGGAAAATTATATAAACCTGAAGCATTTCTTAGAGGTGTTGTAGGGTTCCAGCTAAGAGCAGAAGAAATAATATTACCGGTAGAACCTGCCGTATTGGAAACGCTGGTTAAGGTTTCGGCGTAATTACCAGTGATCACATTAAAATCAAGTGTCAGGCGCTTATCAAGAAATTTATAATTACCTCCGATAGTTGCGAGATATTTATCCAACGCTGATTTTCTCAGGAAGCCTTTGTTTTTAGAGGCAAGAAAAGAGGCGCGGAATTTTCCTACATCATTTCCGCCGCTGAAAGCCATTGTATAGTTTTGTGATAATGCGTTCTGACTAATTGCTTTTATCGCATCTTCATTGCCACCGCCGTCTAAACTGGAAGCCTGGCCATATTTTTTCAAGGCATCCCTGTACTGGCTTGCATTTAAAACTTTAAACCTTCTCATGTATCCGGCATTCACACCAAAGTTGGTGCCTACTTCAACTTTCATTGGACCTGCTGAGCCTTTCTTGGTGGTAATAACAATTACACCATTTGAGCCTCTTGATCCATAGATAGCAGCAGAAGAAGCATCTTTCAATACATCAATCTGTGCAATACTGTTTGGATCAATAAACAGAAGGGGGTTAGAATTTGGATTACTACCAAAAGCATTACCCAGATTAGGTCTTGCCGTTCCGCCATCTAAAGGAACACCATCTACCACAAACAGCGGGTTGTTACTTGCACGGATAGAAGAGTTACCTCTTATCTGTATCGTGGAAGCTGCACCTGGCTGGCCACTGGTATTGGTTACTTCCAAACCAGCTACTTTACTCTGCAGCAATTGATCCGGAGCAACAATAGCACCTTGGTTAAAGTTTTTTGCCTGTACGGAAACAACTGATCCCGTCAGGTCTTTTTTGCGGGCGGTACCATAACCGATTACCACAACTTCATTCAGTTGGTCATTGGTAGCTCTCAGTGAAACATCCACAGAAGTTTGTGTTTGTATATTCACATCCTGCGAACCGAAACCGATAGATGAGATAACTAAGGTAGACGTGGAAGAAGGAACAGTTAAGCGGAAAGTACCATCGTTACCGGTTTGTGTACCGGTTCTGGTTCCTTTGGCGATTACTGAAGCCCCAACCAGTGGCGATCCGTCTTTGGAATCACTCACCTTACCTGAAATTGTTTTGTTTTGCGCTTGTGAGGAAATCACAAACAAGCAAGCGAATAAACCTATGAGAGTAGGTCTGACAAGCTTCGTAAAATTCATAAATGGCAGTTTATTGGTTATTAAGCGTGTACAAAGTACACATTTTTTTCCCTAAAAAAAATTTTGTTAATTTTTTAATGCCTTTGGCAATGAAATCTGCCTCACCATTTCAAAAGTAACAGCAATCGAACCTATAGACCATGCACATCTGAAAAACGATGCATTGTATACAAGTTTTTTTACAGGATGATTAACGTTTAAGTTTCTAAATATATGCGGGTTAGTGCATTTAGAATTGAGGAAAAATTTTTATTTGTTTCCGCAAACGTTTGCGAAACCCTTTGTTGTGGACATTTTGTCGGAGGGATTCCTCTATGAATTAATAGCCAGCGCTAGTATCTCACTCAGTTTGGTATCGGCCTCATGCGCCACAGCGAGTATTTCAGCTATCTGCACCGGTTTGAGGTGATCTGGGTCACATTCATCTGTAATCACACTAACAGCAGCGCAGGCTAGACCTATATGATTGGCAACGATAACCTCCGGAACGGTACTCATACCTACCATGTCTGCACCCGCAGCACGCAGATAACGATATTCGGCACGGGTTTCAAGATTTGGGCCCGTAACCGATACATACACCCCTTTCTTTAATTCTATTCCAAGCTTTTCTGCAGCTTTTTGTAAGCGGCTATTTAGTGAGGCATCGTATGGCTGGCACATATCCACAAAACGATTTCCAAATTCAGGTGCATTCAGCCCACGTAGCGGATTTTCAGGTAACAGATTGATATGGTCATCAATTAATACAAGGTCACCTTTTTTAAACCCCGGGTTCATACCACCTGCCGCATTACTTAAAAACAGCGATTGAATACCCAGAGCCTTCATCACCCGAATGGGGAAAGTAATCTGCTGCATCGTATACCCTTCATAATAGTGAAACCGGCCCTGCATGGCCATTACTTTGGTATTACCCACTGTGCCTATAATCAATTGCCCTTTATGAAATTCAACTGTTGAAACAGGGAAATGCGGTATATCGTGATAAGAAATGGTCTGTTCAACCTGCATTGAATTGATAAAGGAACCCAGCCCCGTTCCCAATACAATGCCCGTTTGGGCACCGGTAAAATGTTTACCTTCCAGAAAGCTGGCCGACTCCTGTACTTTTTGTAACAACATTTCCATAAATCAGTTATTTTTTCAGTGTGCAAAATAAAACTATCTGCATGGCATAATCGTAATTGGCGTATGAAAAGATCCATACTTATTATTCTTTTATCTTTTACGGCTTCCGTTTCATTTTCTCAAATCAGTATGGCAGATAGCAGTACTCATATAGACCTTATTCAAACCTCACAGCAATTATTACTGGCTGCCAAAAGACATGAAGCTACTGATTCTTTAACTGCATTATTCAGGAATATAACAAACCAGGAGCTGGCAACACAGCTTATTGACGATAACCATAAAAAAGCTTTCTGGATAAATTTGTATAATGCCTTTACACAGGTTTTGCTGTCAAAGAATCCAGGCATGTATCAAAAAAGAAGTGCCTTTTTTGGCAGCAGACAAATAGCTATTGCAGGCAAAGAACTTAGCCTCGATGACATTGAACATGGCATACTCAGAAGATCCAAAGTAAAATGGAGCCTGGGTTATTTTAATAAATGGTTTCCTTCCGCTTTTGAAAAAAGAAACCGTGTAGACAAACTGGATTATCGCATCCACTTTTCATTGAACTGCGGGGCCAAAAGTTGTCCGCCCATTGCTTTCTACCGGCCTGATCAGCTGGATAAACAATTAGATATGGCCACAAAGACTTATCTCAAAGGTGAGAGTGAATTTAATATGGAAGAAAAAAGTATTTACCTTCCCACCTTGATGAGTTGGTTTCGGAGAGATTTTGGGGGTAAACAGAAAATGACAGAACTATTGCACAAAATAAATGTTCTGTCCCCTGAACAGGATCCTGCCATCAAATTTAAAAAATACGACTGGAACCTTTTTCTTGAAAATTACAAAGCAGCATAACATGTCAAATCATTATTACAATGCAGAGGACCTCAGTAAATTTGGAGCTGTTGGTGAATATCAAAAAGAGATGGCCGATAAATTTTTTAGTTGGTATGGTGAAGTTTTTAAAGACAGTGCTTTAACAGCCAAAGAAAAATCATTGATTGCCTTGGCGGTGGCCCATGCGGTTCAGTGTCCGTATTGCATTGATGCCTATAGCAGCGATGCCTATGAAAAAGGATGGACCGAAGCGCAGATGATGGAAGCCGTGCATGTGGCTTCTGCAATTAAAGGTGGTTCTGCATTGGTGCATGGGGTGCAGATGATGAATAAGGTGAAAGGGATTGCTATGTAAGGTGATAATGTGAGAGACCGATGTGGCTGGTTTCGAAAAAAAATTATTCCATTTTTTAAACAGACTAATGAAATCATTACAAGCTTTAAAACATGCTTTGGCTGATGCAGGTCACCAGGTAGATGTACTTGAACATGAAAAAGCATTTCCGCTTTTTTCAGATAAATTGAATACAATTGGTTTGTCCCCGTTAAAACCAGTAGCCACAGAAATCTTCCAGGTAAATGTTGGCAAGATGTGCAACCAGGTTTGCAAACATTGTCATGTAGATGCCGGTCCCGACAGGAAAGAGATCATGACAAGGGAAACTATGCAACTCTGTATTGATGTGCTGGAAAAAAATCCATCTTTTACAACTGTTGATCTTACCGGTGGGGCTCCTGAATTGAATCCTGATTTCAGGTGGTTTGTAGAAGAGATTAAAAAATTAAACAGGCATATTATCGTCCGCTGTAATCTCACCATCATTCTTGCCAACAAACGTTTTAATGACCTGCCTGCTTTTTTTAAGCAGCATTCTATAGAAGTAGTTTCCTCTCTGCCATCTTATACCAAAGACAGAACAGACAGGCAGCGGGGGGATGGTGTGTTTGAAGCTTCTATCAAAGCTTTACAAATGCTGAATGAAGTGGGCTATGGCCAAAAAGACAGTGGCCTTATGTTAAGCCTTGTATACAATCCTGCCGGCGCTTTCCTGCCTCCTTCACAGGTATCACTTGAAAAAGAATACAAGGAGGCATTACTGAAAGACTTTGGCATCGTATTCAATAATTTATATGTGATTACCAATATGCCCATCAGCCGCTACCTTGATTTCCTGTTAGTGAGTGGTAATTATGTTTCGTATATGGAAAAACTGATCGCCTCTTTCAATCCTTCTGCGGCAGTAAATGTGATGTGCCGTAATACGGTTTCTGTTGGCTGGGATGGCTTCCTGTATGATTGTGATTTTAACCAGATGCTGGATCTGAAACTCAGTTGTACACATTCCATACATTTATCAGCGTATGATGCAGACGCAGTAAATAACCGCGAGATTATTGTTAACCAGCATTGTTATGGCTGTACGGCTGGTGCGGGCTCCAGTTGCGGCGGTGCAGTTGCGGAATAATCATTTTTACACCTTTTGTATGTTATACTTTGAAACCAGCACTCATCATCTTTGTACGAAATCCTGAACCGGGTAAAGTAAAAACCAGGTTGGCCAAAAGCATTGGCAATGCCAAAGCGCTGGAAGTATATATCCGATTGCTTAATCATACACATACTATTACAAAAGACCTGGACTGCGATAAATATATTTTCTATGCCGATAAGATTACTGATAAGGATATCTGGGAAAATACGATATATAGAAAAAAGATACAACAAGGAGAAGACCTTGGCGAACGCATGCATAATGCATTTACAAATCTAGTAGCTGAAGGCTATAACACTATCCAGATTATCGGAAGCGATTGTTATGAATTAACTACTGAGATCATTGAATCAGGATTTGAAAAATTAACAGAGAAAGAAGTTGTTATCGGACCTTCTACAGATGGCGGCTATTATTTATTGGGTATGCAGGCACCTGTAAAAAACGTATTCGCACATAAACAATGGAGTACTGATTCTGTTTTTACTGACACGGTTATGGATCTTCAAAACCATTCATTTTCCTATGCATTACTACCCATGCTGTCGGATGTGGATGAAGAGAAGGATATTCCATTTGCTTATCTATAAATTAACACAAAAAAATGACCATGGAAACAGGCTATTTAGAAACCACAAAAAATGTTTACAAAGAAGCAGCAGAAAATCCGCAGAAAGGATTGTGTTGTACTACCACGCCTGTATGGCAATTACCGGGACTGGATATTCCGCAGAAAATGCTGGAAATGAATTATGGTTGCGGCAGCACCGTTAACCCGAGAGATCTTGTGCGTAATCCATCTATTCTGTATGTAGGTGTTGGCGGGGGTATGGAATTATTACAGTTTGCTTATTTCAGCCGTAGAAAAAGTGCAGTGATTGGTATTGATATCGTTGATGAAATGATTACGGCCTGCAAAGAAAATTTTATTGAAGCAGAAAAACTGAACCCCTGGTTCCGCTCTGAATTTGTGGAGGTAAAAAAAGGAGATGCCTTACACCTGCCCGTAGCTGATAACAGTATTGATGTGGCTGCACAGAACTGCCTCTTCAATATTTTTAAACATGATGAATTAAAAAAAGCGTTACAGGAAATGTACCGGGTTTTAAAGCCACGAGGAAGACTGGTGTTGTCTGACCCAACCTGTGAAACAGCAATGCCTGTTACCCTGCAGGAAGATGAAAGGCTGAGGGCGCTCTGCTTAAGCGGCGCATTACCGTTGAAAGAATACATACAAATGATTACCGATATTGGCTTCGGAACCGTTGAGATAAGGGCCAAACGTCCCTACCGCATACTGGATCCGATAAATTATGATACCGACCAGTTAATCTATATTGAAAGTGTGGAAGTATGCGCCATCAAAGACCCAATGCCTGCCGACGGACCCTGTGTATTTACAGGCAAAACAGCTATTTATTTTGGCGGAGAAGAATTTTTTGATGATGATAATGGACATGTATTATTACCTAACCAGCCTTTAGCTATTTGTGATAAAACAGCTGCAGCACTAGGTTCTTTGGAAAGAAAGGATATTTTTATTTCTGAATCAACCTGGTTTTATGATGGTGGAGGTTGTTGCTAAAGAATATTCGCACAAGGGTTACTAAAAATTTTAAAAAATCATTTTACTTTATTAAGCGCGAGCATACCAACCATCCAATCCGGCAATGGTTTGTTGTGCTTGCGCTTTTTCAGATCAATGAAAAGGCCAATTTTTTTAAGCACCGGCACTTTATGGGTTTCTACCAATTCTATTAAAGTACCATCCGGATCTTCCACATAACAGAACCGGCCCGCAGAGGAGCCCATGGCGAAGGAATCGGCGCTATCAACCGTAAATGGATAGTTAATTAATAGCGATCTTTCCTTAAGCTGGTTCATATTCAATACATCAAAGCATAAGTGAATAAACCCGCAATCGCCCCAGTAACGTTGATGATAAATATGCGCCGGCGTTCTGCCTTCTACCTGTACAAGTTCGATTTCAATATGCCCCAGTAATTTACTGAAGGCCCCGGCGGGTGAAGCATTTTTTTTAAGTAATACTTTATGCAATGCCTGCGGTATATTGTCTTTCTGCAAACTATCTGCTTCTGTAACCCGGGTATTATATATTTCCCTGTGGATACCTAACAGGTCCTTATAAAAACGGATCGATCTTTCTATATCGCCAACACCAATTACAGCTCCGATTACCCCACCACAAACATGCTTCCCTTTTTTAAAGCAGGTAATTTCTTCAATCACCTGAAAACGATTTCCATAGGGGTCTATGAGCCAGAATGCCTCACGGCCATCCGGGGTTTGGTTGATATCCGAAAGTGTAAGGTTAAAATGAGCGGTAAAATATTGATGTGCTTTTTTTACATCAGCTGATTTTATCTTGACCGCAAAAATACCGAGATCCCCCAGTATGGGCAATTCAGGAAGTTTATTAGGTAAGCGACTGGTGAATTGCCAGATTTCAAATCCGCCGCCGCCACTCATATTCATGGAAAGAATGGCCCTGCGCTGGTGCAGGGCATCGCCGGTATATTTTGTCATGAGAGATGCGGGCGCACGATCATCAAATATGAGTACATCCATACCAAACAATTCTTTGTACAGTAATTTTGCCTCATCAGCATCCCCTACGCCGATGCCTACCTGTTGTATTCCTGTGATCAGTTCACTCATATAATTGTTTGACATGTACAGATACGAAAAAATAATTTACCTGGTTGATCAGTAGGAAAGCATTTCTTTATAGCGCTTATCCATTGCTTCCTGCGAAGCCCCTTTTCGAAACATTTGTACAATGATATAATTTGCCCTTTGCACCTGCCACCAGCTATTGGTATCATATTTTCTGGCTGATACCCGAACTTGTTGTGGAAGTATTTTATACCGGCCAATTGTTTTAGCCCTTACTACTATATCATAATCTTCCATGATCAACAAAGTGCTGTCGAAGCCATATAGTTTGTCAAACAAAAGACGCGTGATAAATAAAGTTTGGTCACCGCCATAACAAACAAAAAGATCAAACCTTGTAAAAAAAGCATTCAGTTTAAGAATGAATTTTTTACTGTCAAATTCTGTGCGGTACCTGCCAAAATCAAAACCATTTTGTACGGCATCCTGAATATTTTTTGCAAAAGATACGGGCGGAAAACTATCGGAGTGTACAAAATACAGTATACCACCTGTTGCCAGTGAGGCGCCAAAATTCATTTGTGCAGCACGCCCCTTTTGTGGCGAAATAACTGCATGTGCCCCGGCAGCAGAGGCAAGCTGCAAGGTATTATCAGCACTTCCTCCATCAGACACGATAATCTCCTGTACATACCCACCACCATGCTCAGTGAGATATATTACAAGCGAATGAATATAGGCTTCTTCATTAAACGTTGGGATGATAATACTGATCATTCGATAAATTAGTTACGGGATATAACATAATGATAAATCATTTCAGAAACAGCACCGATACTCTCCACACCGGCTTTCTCATCTTCCAGGTTTTTAGAAAGAATAACCAATACATATTTTCGTCCGTCGGGAAGAAATACGATACCTGAATCATGGTGCACGCCTTTAATAAATCCTGTTTTATGCGCCACTTTCACTTCTAAAGGCAGCCTTGCGGGAATGAGATCATTATGCTTCTGATCCAGCAAGATATTAATCATATCATTACCTGCTTTTTTATTAATGATTTTTCCTTGAGCCATTTTTGTAAAGATCACCATCAGGTCAAAGGCAGTAGTGGTGTTATTCAATCCCACGGCATATGCTTTATTATCTTCCACGCCTCTCCGCACCTGAATATCTTTTGCACCGAGCTTTCGCATGGTTCGTGTCACTTTCTTTCCATCTGCCATTTCTATGAGCATGTTTGTTGCCAGGTTGCTACTCATAATAATCATCTTGTATACAAGATCATAGATGGTGGTTTGGGCGCCCACCTGTTTGTATAATTCCTGTTCACTATCATCGGCAGGGCTTAACTTGTAACTGCTACCATCAACAATACTTTTAAACTCATTTTTTACGATAACAGAATCTGTAAAAGAAAATTTACCCGCAGCTACCTGTTTAAATATTTCTATCATTACCGGTGTTTTCATAGTGCTGGCAGCATGAAAATTTTCGTGTTCATTAATCAAGAGGGTTTCTCCGGTTCCAATATTTCTATAAGCCATGGCAAATATGCCTTTCTGTGAGGCAAATTGGGATTGTATGTTATTCAATAACTCTGTGGCTGTCTGGCCAAAAGAAAATGTACCCATAAAAACAGTTAGTGAAAAGAAAATCAGTTTCATTACGCAGGAATTTTAAAGTCACACAAAACGCAAGGGCGCGGATTATATTTTTTGTATGGCTATTTTTTTGCTTCGGATATCTTTAATAATTCTTTGAGGTATTCGCCCCAAATGGTTGGATTGGAATGTGTTCCATGGCCTGTTGTTTTATCTGTGATGGGAAGTAAGATAAACCGGCCGCTCTTTACGTTACCGATTTCTTTTTCCATGATACCCAGTTCGGGGGGATTTACCTGATCGTCTGCAGAATTAATAGCCAATAAAGGTGCTATGATTTTTGAAAGATGGGGCCGTGGATTATACTCCCTGGACGCATCAAATTGGTAAATAAAATCATTGGCATCAAGAGAAGCCAGGTATCTGTTTTCCAGTTTAGTAAGCATGGCTTCTGCCGCTGCTCTTGTAGGTGCAGATTTCTGCCATTGCAGGGGACTGCTTGTCATAAAAATCAATGCAGAAATGGCGCCACTCAAGCCTGTTTTAGGCTGTTGCACATACTCTCCAGCCTTCCATTCAGGATCCATCCTGATCAGGTCAATCGCCATTTTTCTTTGTATCCGGTTCCTGCCGCCTATCTCTACGGGCAAACTCGCTAATGGTAATAATGCATCCATGAAAACGGGATATTGATAGCCCCAAATCCAGGTATTCATTGCCCCCATGGACGTACCCATTACCAGCCTTGCATGATTTACTTTCAAATGTTCCGTTACCAGCCGGTAATCGGCCAGCACCATATCATCATAAGTGTATTTGGGAAAACGCATGTGAAGGCCATCACTGGGTTTAGAAGATTTTCCATGACCAATCGCATCGGGTAATATGATAAAATATTTTGCGGCATCTAATAATTGGCCCGGGCCAAACAGTGCACCTGCAAACATATCTGTAAGAAAATTACGGCCATTGCCCGTTGTACCATGCATGATAATGATGGCATTGGTTATTTTTCCCTGGTTATCTGCACGGGGTGAACCTATGGTAGTGTAATGAAGATTAAGTGATGGAAGCTTTTCTCCATTGGCAAAAACAAAATCTTTAATCATATAATCGCCTTCAGCGGGGGATGGATATGTAGCCTGTGCAAAACAAACAGAACATACCAGCAAATGAACCAGGGTAAAAACGATAAGCCCGTAATTTTTATTCTGTGTAAAAGTCATATAATTGACAAATTAATTTGAGTGAACAAATAGTTTACCAAAATACAGAAACTGCCGCATTATACCTTAAAACTGTTAATAAGATAGAACGCTTACAATTATATATGATTTTATTAGGCTGCAAACCTACAGGCCGTTATACCGAACAGCATGATATATTTTTTGGAATAGGCCATTCCTTACAAGAGCTGGTACCGGATATTATAAAGTCATGGCCAGAAGCCCCAACTATTCATATTGATGCATGGCGGGAAGTAACAGAAGTAAACGGTAACATCATTCGGGTTATACTAAAGGAAGACACACAAAAAGCCATTACAGAAAACGGCAAACTTTTTTTTATTAACCTGGGAGGCTATAAAAAAGACGAATTCGAAGAGTACCATTATAAAATGCTTGTTGTGGCAAAGGAAAAAGCTATAGCCATACGCACAGCAAAAGAATCTGCTTTTTATAAACATACCGGCTTTTCAGGTGCCGATTCACATATTGATGATAAATATGGTATAGATGTAGATGATCTATATGAAATAGTGGATATTCTTCCAGCCCCACTCAAAGAAAAATATGCTCTGCAGATTGAGCCCTCTGCCAATGCAAAAAAAGATGAATGGCATTTAGGTTATACCCAACTCAGTAAACTAATGAAACAGCCTGGTTTTTAATTAGAAGAATTCTCCATTTTGTTTGAATATCCTTCCTGGTAGTTTTTAAGATAATTTTTAAGCAAGGTTTGGTTTCTTTCGTAAATTTTTGCTTTGTCGTTCAGGTTCTTATTGGTATTGATACCAAATATTTTGTAAAAAGGACAATTACCTTTGAAGCATGTCATCATAAGTATCATTACAAATAAAAACCCCACAATGGCAGTGGTTCCGACAAAAGCTTTTGAAAAAACAAGTACGCTGATAGTTAATGCGATAGTGATTCGAATGGCTTTGTCGCCTGTACCTAAATTATTTCTCATACAAAAATCTTTAATAAATTCCGTTCGAGTAAAACAAAAATCCGAATGTAAAGGTGAAAGCTTTTTGTAAACAAAGCATTACACTTAAGTAGTAAAAAGTTACATTATTGTCACATTTATTATTTTGTTATACAAATAAGATACTTGCGGATACTGTCAAATTCGTAAAATGAATTATATCCGCGGAAACACGCAGTAATTGGAGAAAATAAAAAATCTATTCATGCGTCTCATACAAGCGTAGCCTGTTTTTAAGGACCCAAATTTCATCCTGCATATCTTTAACCCTTTGTAACAAGTGATTAACCACATCAATTCCTTCAAGGTTAATATGGAGTTCATCATGTAATCGAACAAATTTTTCAGCTACAACCAGTTGTGTTAAAGGAATACATTCGGCCTCCTGAATCTTCATTATTTCTATTAACCCAAAATCGTGTAAGGAACTGATGAATGAAATTTGCACACCATGCTGGCGGCAAAAAATATCTACTGGTACAAATTCCTGTATTTCCATAAACATGAATTTTTATTGTGATAACCCCGCTATTTCTGCAAATAATGCTTTTTGTTTTTCTGTAAGGTTAGTAGGGATGATCACCTGAAAGGTTACATATAAATCTCCATACTCTCCCTCTTTTTTATAGACTGGATAACCTTTTCCTTTCACCCTCGTTTTGGTACCATTCTGTGTTTCTGCTTTTATTTTTAGTTTTATTTTTCCCGCTAACGTATCCAGGGTTACCTCTCCTCCCAGTATGGCTGTGAACAGATCAAGGTCTATCGTTGTCAATAAATCATTACCTGCTCTTTTAAACTGTGGGTCGTTGGTAATAGAGAAAGTAATATAAAGATCGCCATCAGGTCCGCCGTTTACGCCTTTGCCACCATAGGCTTTTAATTTAATGGTTTGTCCGTTTTCAATTCCGGCAGGAATGGTAATACGAACATTTTTTCCGTTCACATTCAATGTTTGCTGGTGGGTAGTATAGGCATCTGTAAGGGAGAGTTGTAACTGGCTGTTATAATCCTGGCCACGAAATTTTACCTGGCTACTTCGGCTACCACCACTGCTTCCGCCAAACATGGAACCGAAAAAATCAGAAAAATCTTCTTCACCAAATCCACCAGAAGAATGGTAAGCACCTGCATTAGCCGAACTATTCTGCCGTGTTTGTCTGGCTTTTTCATACTCTTCCCCATGCTCCCAGTTTTCACCATACTTATCGTACTTTTTTCTTTTTTCAGCATCACTTAATACTTCATTGGCTTCGTTTATCTGCTGAAATTTTTTATTGGCTTCTTTATCGTTGGGGTTGAGATCAGGATGAAGTTTACGCGCTAATTTGCGGTACGCTTTTTTGATATCATCTTCTGATGCCGTTTTATCAATAGACAATGCTTTATAATAATCAATAAATGCCATTTGTTTCTTGTTGCTGAAGTAAAAGATGTAAAGAACCCTATGAAAGTTAGCTTTTTTATTACGCAGTTAGCATAGAAACAAGAAGAGCCTGCAAATGGTGTCATTTACAGGCCCGCTTGTTATTAACTAAAGCTGCTTACTAATAAATCGTAAACTCTACGCGCCTGTTCTTCTGGCGACCTGCATCGGTTTTATTCGAAGCAATAGGTTGTGATTCTCCAAAACCCTCTGCTTCTATACGTGAACTGCTGGCTCCCTGGTTAACCAGGTAATTTTTTACGGATTCGGCACGGTTTCTTGACAGTTTTAGATTGGCTGCATCAGAGCCTACGTTATCGGTATGGCCGGCTAATTTTAAACTGATCCCTTTTTTAACCAACAGGTCTGCAACCCTGTTCAGGTAAGGGAAAGAACGGGCACGGATGGTTGATTTACCGAAATCAAATTCAAGATTACGGAATGCTTCACTAACAACCTGTCTGTCTTCTTCAGTAATAATATAGGTAGTTGTTTTCTGTACAATGGTATCTCTCATAGGAGCAACCGGCAAAGGACAACCCGAACCATCTACTTTAACGCCTTTGGGTGTGCCCGGACATTTATCAAAATAATCACTTACACCATCACCATCAGAATCCATTTTCATGCGGTTAAGGTCGTCCCTTAAACCATTCAATTCTGCAAGGCGTTGATTATAACGTTCTTCGCTTGCTGCCAAAGAGGCCCGCAACGCATTATCCCCATCGATCATATTCTGCGCTAACTGTGCAGGTGGATTATGCCTCGCCAGTTGTGGCTTAGATGAATTTCCTAAAGAGAATTCAAGACCGATATGACCATAAGAAAATTTATCATTCATGATGGGCTCTTTATAATACCCATCAAGGTTATCACCATCTACCAAAGCCATGGTATAACCCAGGTCAAGATTGATATTGGGAGATAAATTAGCTTTTATACCTACACCCACTGGAACATAAAAATCTTTAATTGTTTTTCCGCCTCTGAAATCCACAGAAGTTCCTGCAGTGGTAACCAGTTTGGGTTTAAAGGCCATAAGACCTCCACCCAAAGATGCATAGGGCTGAATAGAGGTATGTAACTGTGACCAGTTAATATTACCCAGTGTTACTACCGCACTAAGACTGGTTGCCCAGTTTACTTCGGTTTCAAAAGATTTATAAGGGCTGATTGGTGGAGCACCCGCCCATAGTTTAGTATTGTCAGCTTTTAAGTTACCGCGCAGAAAATCTAACTGTAAACCCAAAGCATGGGAAATCTGTTTTTTGATATATGCGCCATAGCCTAAAGAAGGTATCCAATGAGAAAAATCGTTCCTGCCGCCAAGCGCAGAAAACGGCGCCATTGCACCTGCATGTACCCCAATAGACCATGTCCTGAAGCCTTCATTACCTGTAAAAAGTGGCGGTGCTACGGGCATGGAGGTTACCATCGTTGAGCGTATCATAGTATCCTGTGCAAAGCTTCCCGAAATGCAAATAAATGCCGTAAAAAATAAGCAGGCACATTTTAAAAAAATTTGTTTCATAAGAATTTTTAAATATTACCCTTTATTAGGTAATGATTAGTGGTGCAAAGGTCTATGTTGCTACATTATGTATCATTACACTTTTATCGTAAAAAGTTACATTATTTACAGATTTGATATTTTCAGCGTTGAGGTAACTTATAAAAAAGACCCACCTGTATTAACAGATGGGTCCATCCTTGTTTGGTTTGAATATTAAAAATCCTACCTGGGAAAACCTTTATGTAATATTCCGCAGAGCTGGTAATATTCTATAACGGTTTTCTACCCGATATAACCCTTAACAAAACAACGATAATGGCAATAACAAGGAGTAAATGGATAATGCCACCTGTTCCATATCCGATAAAACCAATGGCCCAGATAATTACCAGAATAACAGCGATGATGTACAATAAGTTTCCCATAAAATTTTTATTTTAATATTTATATAAAGCTATCTACATTCAAAAAAACGGCATTACACAATTAACAGTTTTTATTACATTATTCTCACATCAATACCGACTTACCCTTGTTTATTGTGTAACAGGAAATAATACGTTTAAGGCTCCCGGTAATATTTTGGCCCGAACGGAAGTTATTTTCCCGCGGTATTCGCCATCTACCTGAAAATAGGCTTTTTTACGTATAGTAATATTTACGTCCGTGGTTTGGAGAACTTCTATTTTGTCGGGATTAAAAGCTTTATGCGTCAGCATCATTTTTAATAACTCTACCAGTGAGAGTTCTTTCATGATAACCACTTCAAACAGGCCATCTTCCAAACTGCCGGCAGGGTTAATTACTATGCCTGTTCCATACGTACGCGCATTGGCAATTACAATCATAAAAGCGCTTCGGGGTATGGCTTCCCCATTTAAACGCAATTCTGTTTTAATCAATTGTCTTTGCCAGAGAACCCGAAAAATAGCTTTTGCATATCCCCATTTACCCCTCACACCGCCAAGTGAATAATATTTTACCACCAACGCATTCAGTCCCATATCACTCAAATGAATACAGATTTCCTTATCATTAATTCTGATAAGGTCTATTTTTTTTATGGTGCCGTTTATCACTACATCCAGTGCTTCTTTTACAGTAACAGGCAGCGCGAGCTCCGTAGCAAAGCCATTGGCAGAGCCCGCAGGCAGAATGCCCAAAGGTATTTGCGTATCTACCAATTGTTCAGCAACCAATTTAATAGTGCCGTCACCGCCAACTGCTATAACTTTATCAGGTTGAAAACTTTTTATCTCCTCCCTTACCCTTACGGTATCATTTTTTCCGTTAAGGTTGATGAGATTTATTTCGTGTGAAGTATCTTTAAAATAATCCTCTATGCCTGTTTCCCATACAGTTTTATTATTTCCGCCGGATACCGGATTGATTACAAACAGTAATTTTGAGGGTACATTATTTTCCATAATTATCAACTGGCATTATTGAACTGATACATGCAAACTACAAAAAGTGGACCGCCACACAAACCGTTTACACTAGGAATACGGGACCTTATTACTAAGATCTGGCGCCGGATGGGTTTCATCCATAAACCGGTTATCAAACTATATCCTGGTTACGGCCATGCAGAACAGGTATTTATCTATGGTCATGCACTTTCCTTATCTCCGACACCGAGGAAAAAATATTCGAAATTTTTCCTGTTAAACCTCTTAGCGCTTATCCGGCTTTTTATGATTCAACCGATTAAAGGTGCTGCTATACAACTTAACTGGAAAGACAGCCTCATCAACACTTCCTCAGACTACGATGGCTTTATCAAATTTAACTGGAAACCCGAAAATGCCCCCGAATTCGGATGGCATCAGATTTCTGCACAACTGCTGGATACCAATGATACCATTACTGCTACAGCTTTTGGATCCGTTTTAATACCCCACTCTACCCAATTTGGTTTTATTTCAGATATTGATGATACTTTCCTCATATCACATTCAGCCAATCTGCGCAAACGGTTGTCTGTTCTGTTTACCCGAAACGCCCACACCAGAAAACCTTTTGAGGGTGTGGTAAAACATTATCAATTACTTGCTAAAGCACATACAAAAGATGATGAGCCAAATCCTTTTTTCTATGTTTCCAGCAGCGAGTGGAACCTGTATGATTATATTGCAGAATTCATACGGGTAAACGGTTTGCCGAAAGGCGTTCTGTTACTTAGCAGTATGAAAAAAATTTGGCAGCTTTTATCATCAGGGCAAAAAAGTCATGGTAACAAGTTTTTCCGCATCGTAAGAGTTATGGAAGCCTTTCCCAAACAAAAATTCATTTTACTCGGCGACAGTTCTCAAGAGGACCCCGTTATTTATAAATCTATTGTTGACCATTTTCCGGGACGGATTCATGCGGTATATATACGGGATATTTATAAAAAGAAAAGCCAGAGTGTTCAACAGATTTTATTGACCCTCGAAGAAACCGGCATCCCCTGCTGCTTCTTTACACATAGTGCAGAAGCCATATTACATTCCAGGAAAATTGGTCTGATTTAATCACCCGTGTAATACCCTAAAAATACCGCCGTAATGTCCAGGCAATGGTTTCGTGCTGTTCCATCAGGCCGGTAAGAAAATCTGCTGTGCCTGCATCTTTAAATTTATCACTACACTCGTCTATCTGCTTCCGCAATCCCTGGATGATGGTTTCATGATCTTTAAGCAGTTCTTTTATCATTTCATTGGAAGAAGGATATTTTCCTGGTGCTTCTTTAATAGACGATTGTTTCTGAAATTCGGCCATGGTGCCAATCGTTTTACTACCCAGTTTATTAATACGTTCTGCAATAGCATCAATGGCTTCTTCCAGTTCATCATATTGTTTTTCGAAAAGCTTGTGGAGTTCCATAAAGCTTTCACCGGCTACATTCCAATGAAATTTGCGTGTCTTTACATACAAAACCATTTCGTCTGAAAGTACATGAGTTAACAGTGTGGTTATCTGTAAAAGGTTTTTTTCTGAAATTCCAATGTTTGGTTTCATTAAGTAAATTTTTTATTTAGAAGATGTTGTTTCATCGGTGTCAGATCCTGAGAAAGAGCCCCCAATAGCATGCATTAAACTCGAAACCGGTCCTTCCATTTTATGTGTCTTATCGTCAATAGTTGAATCATTGAGTAATTTACCAATCTGGATATCTTCAGGCAAATAGGGTAATACATCATTCTTTGAATCTATCAATATTGTTTTTACATCCTTTATTGTTCCATGCTCTCCTATCTGTTGCTGTATTATTTTAACAGCCTCAGTCGCAATCCGATTGATACTAGTAATAACCTCGTCAGTTTTTTTTCCTGAATAAGCCATAATTTTTCCGATTACTTCTTCCCGGTGATCAGGGAAAATAAATCCGGTCCAATCAGTGGCAGGTGCTGCATGCAAAATATTTTCAGCCCCTTCATCAGCCCGGCTATATTTATAAATAGCTATTAAGGTAGCCGGAATAGTGGCCTGGCTAAGCCTGTCAGTTTTATCAGCAGCAGTTTTATCTGTATCAGTTTTTATTGTCTGGGTATTGGGATCAATTTTATGCAAAGAAGGATAACCGAGGTTTTCCTGAACAGTTTTCAAAAGATTAATTGACATAGGAATGATTTATGCGTAAAGATTTTTTATCAATAAGTGTAAGACTGTAAAATTGAAGTTCTTAGCCGGATTTATTATTACACGACTTTTGTAATTAGTTACATCATTCACACATCAAACCTTGACGAATAAATACTGGCATGTAATTTGACTTTAGATAAGAAAATGAACATTATTTCATCATTTTAACACAACCGTATGAAAAAAACTTTAGTTACAATCTTAATAATTACCGGCTTCGGGTTAAGTGGCTGCAATTCTTTAAAAGGGCTTGGCGGATACTTATCAGAAGTGGATGCAGTAAATGCCATTAAAGAAGCTTTGACCATTGGTACCAATTTTGGTGCAAATTCCTTGGGACGCAGAGGATCATTTAGCAGGGATGTCTTATTAGGTGCTATTTTGCCTCAGGAAGCGCAAAAATTAATTCAAACTTTAGACAGGTTGGGCCTTGCTACAGAATTAAACCGTTTTACCAATACACTTGATAATGCGGCCGTAGATGCTGTTACCCGATCGGCCCCGATTTTTATAGATGGTATCAGACATATGTCTATACGTGATGCCATAGGCATTGTTAAAAATGGCGGTACTTCCGCAACTGATTATTTGCGAAGAACTGTGGGGGATACTTTACGAGGGGCTGTTGCACCGGTAATGCGCAACGCGCTGAATCAATACAACCTTGTTCAGCAATGGGAAAAATTAGTTGCTCCTGCTAAATTGCTTCTCGGTAATAGGGCGGGAATGAATTTAAATCTGGAAAATGTTCTCTCAGTGCTTATAACCAACGAAATGTTCAGTAAAATTGAGCAGCAGGAAATTGCCATACGAAATAATTCACAGGCAAGAACCTCAGCAAGTTTACAAAGGGTATTTGGAAAAGACTGGAGTGCCGTTCCCAATAATGGGAGATATTAGTATTCAAACGAAATCTTACGCTATATTTAATTTTCTACTACCCCTTTCTTTCGGAAGGGGTAGTTTTGCTTAGGGCTGATTTATTCACTTAATTTGTATGGCCGCGCAGATTAAGCCCTGTATTTTTTTACTGCATAAGAAGAAACCATGCTAAAAACATATCCCTTTTACATAAAAGCCACTATTATCCTTTTCGGTCTGATATTGTTTGTGTATACGCTTGGTTCTTTACGAAATATTCTCACACCGGTTTGTTTTGCATTGCTGCTGGCCATTCTGCTGAATCGTTTGGTGGTGAAGTTTCAAAAGCTTAAGGTATCCAGAACATGGTCTATTGTTATTTCCCTGCTTATTGCTTTTACTGTTATAGCGGGGGTGGGTTATTTTCTTACCTCTCAAATTTTAAGTTTTGGCGATGACATGCCTGTTTTAAAAAAGAGGTTCATTGAAATTTTTGCACAGCTACAGCAGCTAATAAATAATAAACTGGGTTTGAGTATCCAGAAGCAGGATAAATGGCTTGCGGAAGCAGGAACAGGTTTTCAGTCAATTATTGGCCAAACCCTTGGTACCGTGGCAGGCAGTTTAGGAATCCTCCTGCTGCTACCGGTGTATACTTTCCTTTTGCTTTTTTATAAAAATCTGATCCTGAATTTTCTGCATGAAGTTTTTGCCGATGAGGATGAACAGAAAGTAGTAGAAGTACTTCAGGAAACAAAAACAGCTATAGAAAAGTATATGGTAGGTCTGTTACTGGAGGGTATGGTAGTGGCCATATTGAATACCATGGCATTGCTATTGTTAGGCGTTAAATATGCGGTATTGCTGGGGGTAATCGGCGCTATATTAAACGTACTGCCCTATATAGGGGGCGTGATTGCTATTCTTCTGCCTGTAATTATAGCCACGATTACAAAAGACGGACTCCAGACACAACTCGCTATAACAGCAGCCTACCTGGTAATCCAATTCATAGATAATCACCTGCTGATTCCCCTTATTGTGTCATCCAGAGTAAAGATCAATGCATTTATTTCTATTTTTATTGTTTTGCTGGGAGGAGCCTTATGGGGAGTATCGGGGATGTTCTTATCCATCCCGTTTATAGGCGTTCTTAAGATCATTTTCGACAGGGTTGAAGAGCTAAAGCCCTGGGGGAAATTACTGGGTACAGAAGTTCCTACTGTACAGAAATTAAAATTGCGAAAAAAGAATAAAATAAAAGCAGCGTGAATTTCCGCTGCTTTTATAATCTTTTACATAAAATGTGTAATCCTTCCTCAGAAAGTAAGTGAGTTAATGCTAACTAACGTCACTTTCTGAACTAGTTGTTTTGGTAACTGTTCCGTCACCTTTGCGGTATACAGTTGTTTGGCTACGGCTGCTTCGGCTGCTGCCTCCGCTTAAAAGAATAATAATGAGAAGTACTACTACCGCAGCTACCACCCAAATCCAGTTATGCTGAAACCAGCCACTTACATCATTCGTAGTGGTTACTTCCACTTTTGTATCCTGTGCCCAGGCAACTACCTGAAAAAAAGTAACAATAAAAAGTGTTAGAAATGTTTTACATCCAAAGCGATACGTTACGTGTTTCATTGTAAGGTTTTTTAAGTGAACTAAAAATATATACAGGCAAAAAATGGTCTTAATTACGTTTACCCATTTTTCCAACAATAAAAATGATCAGTAAAATCACTACGACTACGATTATTATCCCTGACCATACCCCTGCTTTAAAAATACCGCCAATAACCGTGCACCCGGAAAAGACTGTAAGCAATAAGGCCCAAAAACCGAGATTGACTATTTTCCTATTCATAGTACAGATTTAATACGTTCTTAATAAATTGTTTCCAACAAAGTTGGTTATATTAATCTGATGCTGTGTTACACAATATTTGTAAAGAGTTACATTATTCTCACATTAAGGTTTGTGCCGAATAGAAACAGACAGACTACTGAGGAACATGGATAAAAATATCAGTCATAATGTTGAGGCTTACTTCCTGAATCCTATTTACCAGTTAATAACAAGGCCTCTAATTTTTTTTCTTCCAATACGCTTCTTGTGCCTATTTCTACATTCATTTTCCACCTCACCAGTCTTATATAGCCTCCTTCAATTTCAATACCGGTTATGTCACCATCACTAAAACAACAGCAACCTGAATTAAAATAGGTAGACAGAACTTTATCATACAAATTTGGGGAAACCGGCAGTTCCATCTGTCTAGTTTTTATTTCAGCTTCATACGATTTTATGCCAGCTTCATCATTCATGATCTTTGCCAAATCCCATCGTTTCACAAGGTTCTCCAGTAAAGTGAGTGATTCAAAAACCGGCTGATGGGTATGACCTGTAATTAATACAAGGTTCTTTTGTTGGGAACTCCATTCGTACATAAGGCTGTTATGTAACGATTTTAATTGTGTGTTATAAGCTGGCGTGTTAGGATTGATACGCAGAAAGGATTGCAAGGGACCCCATACTCTCGAAACAAAAAATTTACTGAACCAGTTACCGTCGCTTTGTTTGTCGCCCTGGTGACCATGGGTTAACAATATATCCAGTTGCTTACCTTCGATGACAGTTTTTAATATCACTCCTTCATAAATTTTTACAGCAGCACCGTACATTGTTTTAAGCTGAATACCCGCAAACGGATCCTGGTCCCAGAAAAGATCATGGTTACCGAATACTTTTATAAACGCATTACGCTCTATAAAAAGTTTCTCCTTTTCAACAGATAATTTATTGGCTGCTTTTACAGCAAACAGGTTATTCTCCCATAACTCTTCGCTATCGCCCAGGCAGATATAATGAAATTGTAACGCATTATAATAAGTAAGTGCAGAAATATAAGTGCTTTCACAATCCATAAAATCATCCGCCCCGTTTTTTGCACCCTTATGCAGGTCAGATAAAATGAGAAACTTATCCTTGTATATATCCTGTTCAATAACAAGTCCCTTATCTCCCTTGTTTGCATAAATATTTTCCAGCAAATTACTAAGTGCCTGAAAAATGATTGTTTTGTCAGGTCTTGATGAAAATTTATTCGCAAGACGGATCACAGGATTAGTCAATATTTTTTGCAAAAACTGCCGGATCATCTTTTACTTTTCATTTCTAAATAAAATTTCCTATTTTATTATACAATCTACTGAGTAAATATAGATACAGGCAACAAATAGTCTGATTAGTGAGCAGATCTATAATAAAACCCTGCACAATATTGAAGGTAATATAACAACGGCACTTAGCTGTTGCAGTGATGATAACTTGTAGACTTTATTAGTAAAATAAATTAGAATGTAAAGTGCCTGATATACCAGAATAACCTTAGTTAATGGAGACACTATAGTAACATGTGTTGGCACTCTGTAATTTCCATTAGGGAGTCGCATTGTTTAAAGCAGGATCAGTTATATTTTTTCTTGTACGACGTGTTTTCTTTCAGGAAAGCCGACTTTGAACCATTGCCTGTTCTAAACAGGGTTTCCAGGCTTCTTCTTTTATCAAAAGCCGGCAGGAAACAAACAAAATGCAGATGAGGTCCACGGGTATAGCCGGTATTGCCGCTTAATCCGATCAGCTGTCCTTTACTTACTGTATCTCCTACCGAAACTTTCGCTCCGTTATATTGGAGATGACTGTAATCGGCCATGGTACCGTCGGAATGGTAGATTAAAACATAATTAGCCATTTTTTTGCATTCTTCCCGCCAGCAGGATTCATTAAACTGTTGAACTACGGCTATTACCGTACCGCTTCTGGCAGCGCGCACTTCTGATCCTTCGCGCATATTAAAATCAAGTGCATTTTCTTCGTGGTGAGAAAATGAACCATTATACCCCTGTTCTATTCTGTATTGTTGCCCTTTACTATAGGGCAGATCATAGAGATAATTCTGATCGTAATAAGACTGACTAATATTTCCAAACACAGCAGCATAATTATAGGAATAACTTGCTTTGCCACGTTTTGAACGTGTAAGTGTTACGAGCCTGAATTTTTCTGTATGTTGCGGAACAATATAAGTTCTGTCAATGGTTTCATCAGCAACCAGGTTCTCTAATGTTAGGGTAAGTAAAACCGAAACAGCACAAAATTCATCATTCTGTGCATATAAAACGGTTGACTCTCTTTCTTTAACAACAAATATTTTAAAATTACTTTGCGAAAAGCCAGTAACACTGAAGAGACAAAATAAAATTAAATAAATTTTTTTCAAGATGTATCCATTAACGGTGTCAAAAAAATAAAGCGTAGCAAATGGTATGCTACGCTTTATACTTTATGTTTCTGTGTTTTCTTTTAACACATTTACAGATAAATAATTATTCTTTTACTACTACCCTGCCTGACTTTCTATCTTTTTTTCGGCCAATTATATAACCGGCACCGGCACCAACCGCACCGCCTATTGCAGCGCCTTTAATATTATGGCCGATAATTCCACCTGCAACGGCACCTGCAGCTCCACCTATTAAGGCATCCTTAGCTGCAGAACTCATACCTCTACGGGCTGGTACTTCAGTTGAATTTACTGAACCAGTACTTACAGGTGTTGAACTACTACCTACATTTCTGCTTGAAGAGGAACTACCTGAACTATGGGTATGCCTGGTTGCTCTGTTGGCTGCAACTCTATTACGTTCATCAGCCTCAGCCTTAAGACGGGCATCAGTTTCAGTTTTAATACGGGCCTGTTCCTGTAGAACTGCTTTTTGCTGAATAGCAGTGGTATCTACCAGGATAGCTGTTTCTTTGGGTTTGCCGTTACACGCTGCAAAAAATGATGCAATAGTAAGGACTACGAATACTTTTTTCATTATGATAGTTTTGTTTTTAAAAATTTGTTTTCAATACATCGTTACTTATGTAAATACCGTGCCAAAAAAATGAGCAAGTAAAAATTAGAACACCCTTTGGATATAAAAAGTGGCAATAAATCCCCAATCTGGGTAAAAATAGTTTAATATCTTTTCTTTTCCTCAACTAAATGGGGAATTATGGGAAAAATGAAGAATGTTAAAAGGCAGCTCCATAAAATAAATTGAATCACAATAAAGGTGTACCGTGAAATCCTTGATTCAAACAAAAATTCTCCAGCAGCTTTTTGAGTCCAGTCATACTAATCGGTTTGCTAATATAATCGTTCATGCCCGAAGCAAGACATTCTTCCTTATCACCCTGCATGGCATTAGCTGTCATGGCTATAATAAAAGGTTGTACCGCTAATTGCTGGCGTATAAATTTGGTGGCTTCCAAACCATCCATCTCTGGCATTTGCACATCCATGAGAATAATATCGTATTTTTTTTGTACTGAAGCCTCAACTGCCTCCAGCCCGTTCTGTACTATATCTGCTGTATAGCCTATTTTGGCAAGCATGTGGGCGATAACCTTTTGATTAACAGCATTGTCTTCTGCCAAAAGAATATTTAATGAATTTTCTGCTGATACCATAGAGGGGTACTTTATTTACTTCTGACGCATTCTAGGTGAGGTAATTCTTTTAACTGTAAGAATCTTGCTTTATCGATCAATAGCTGCTCCTTCCCTATCCATCTACACAAATTGTGAAACGATTAATACCTAATTTTAAAAATATCTTAGACACAAAGGTACACTCTTCCTTAAACTTACCAGCAATTCTGGATTCTAAAGATTAAATAACCATTTAGGAATTGCCTTTTACCAAAGACGGTTATCTAAATTTTTATCCATTCAAAACTTGCCGAATCATGCCTGTCAATCCCATAAATTTACCCAATGAAAATAACAGGTACCGCTGGCTTTTTTTGTCTTCTGTTGTGTCTTTGTTGTAACCTTTCTCTGGGGCAATATAAAGTGATTGGCTATCTGCCCATATAT
Source organism: Chitinophagales bacterium (assembly GCA_038222655.1). Classification (GTDB taxonomy): domain Bacteria; phylum Bacteroidota; class Bacteroidia; order Chitinophagales; family Chitinophagaceae; genus Sediminibacterium. The sequence continues at coordinate 32,703 of JBBRHM010000017.1, forward strand.
GGATTAGAATCTCCCAAAATTAGCAGGATCCCTTTCCAAAAAATAACGCATTTGAACCTTGCCTTTATTAGGGTTGATTCTGCGGCCCATGTAAATGCACCGGCCTGGATAGATTCCATCATCTGGTTAGCGCATGCCCATCATGTAAAAGTTTTGGGATCGATTGGTGGAGGAAATGCACCCGCCTTTTATAAAGAGTTATTAAAAGACGGCCAAAGACAATTGTTTACAGAGAACCTGGTAACGTTTATGCAGAAACATCAACTTGACGGAATAGATGTTGACCTGGAAGGAAGCCTGATTGATGAGCATTATGAAATTTTTCTTCGGGAGTTATCCCAAAAACTAAAAATGCAAAAGAAACTTTTGACTGCTGCGATTGCCACCTGGGTTTCAGACAAAATTACCAATGCCACGCTTGCTTATCTTGATTTCATCAATCTAATGTCCTATGATAAAACAGGTCCGTGGACGCCCAACCGTGCCGGTCCGCATTCCCCGCTTGCCATGGCAGCCGCTGATATCAGTTACTGGAGTGGTAAAAGGCATATTCCAAAAAACAAGATCATACTAGGTGTGCCTTTTTATGGATATAGATTTGCACAGGATGGAATCACCGGTATTTCGTTTGCAGAAATCCTGACCAGATTTCCGGGAGCACAACAAAATGATTCTTTAGTATTCAATGATAAATCTTCCATTTATTATAATGGTATTAAGACCATAAGGACAAAAACAAAACTGGCCATGGAAAAAGCAGGTGGTGTAATGATTTGGCATTTGTTACAGGATGCTGAAGAACCCAATGCTTTACTCGGTATTATTGATGGCACCATACATTACAAGAGAAAAAAATAAAGGCTATAAACAGGTTATTTTTTCTGGTAAACACGTACATAATCAATAAGCATACTTTGGGGGAAAATGCTGTCATCCACGCCCTGTGCACCACCCCAGTTACCGCCAACGGCCACATTAAGAATCATAAAAAAATCCTTATTGAAAGGCCATCCGTCTATACCCAATGAGGGATCGTAGTATGTATAATAAGTATCATTATCGATCGACCATTTTACCTCGCTATTGGTCCATTCAAGGCGATACACATGAAAAGAGTCCTGTGCATCAGGAATAAATTTGCTATCCCCTTTTTGTTTTCCGTTGGCACCATTGTACAGTTTATTATGTGCGGTACCATAAATGGTGTTTGGTTTATAACCTACCTCTTCCATAATATCCAGTTCACCATCATCGGGCCAATGCAAGGGATTATTGGCAGATAAGAGCCAGATGGCGGGCCATGTACCTCGTCCTTTGGGTATTTTGGCCCTTATCTCAAATTTGCCATAAGTCCATTGTGCCTTGTTTTTAGTAAGGAGGCGGGCAGATGTGTAATTTCTTCCTCCAAAATTTTCTTTCCTGGCTTCAATAATCAAATTACCGTCTGAAATGCGTGCATTTTCAGTCCGGGCATTGGTATAATATTGGAGTTCGTTATTTCCCCAGCCATTTCCACCTGTTTCATACATCCATTTAGTAGTATCAGGACTAATGCCTGCATTAAACTCATCTGACCATACTAATTGATAAGGCTTATCAGCAGCAGGTGCCGCGGGAGGAGTTGGGGTGGAAGGTGTTGTGGAAGAATTTCCCGAACTGCTTTTACCACAGCTGGCTATAACGACGGAAACAAAAAATAAGACAATGTATTGACTGTATCGCATAAGTATGGGATGGGTAATTTCTTTGTAAAATAACCATTTATCTCTAAATGCATTCCCATTTTAATTACAATACAGGCTTATCCATTCTTGTTTTGCGGTAGAATTTGTATTTATTATGATTGATTGACTGTTCGTCATTATCAACTTTCCTGATCAGCAGGAAAACGATGGTAAGGATGGGCACCAGAAAAACAATTACACCCTGGAATGTTGGTTCCATAAAATTACTTTTTATAAGGGGTAAAATAACTGTGCCATCTATTAAAAGGCGCAAACGGAAATTCACTTCTTCCCCATATCAAAAAAAATTGTAATTAACAAAAAAACCGGGTTTCTATAACCATCATGATGAAAATTACTTATCCTACCAAATCCTATTTATAGTGAAAGATCTACTTTCCTACCTGTTTTAACTGCCAGGTATATAGCATCAATAATTTTCAGATCTTTCAAAGCTTCTTCCCCATTAACAGGTATAATAGGCGCTTTACCTTCCAGTATCAGGGAGGCAATTTCGTCCATCTGTACAGTTTGATGGGTAACATGCGGTTGATTTAATTCGCCCTTATGCGTGCGGCCTTTTATGGGGCCATAACCGGTAGAGGGCTGTAGTTCAGCAAAACCCTGGTCGCCGTTTAAGAAAAAACGATCGAGGTTATTCATACTATAGGTTGATAAACAGGATGCCACAACGCCCCCCGGAAACCCCAGTTGAAATTGAATAGTTTCATCTACACCGTCCTTAAACTTTACGTAATCTGTTTTTGTTTCCTGTGCCGTTACCCAC
>JBBRHM010000018.1:0-35039 GCA_038222655.1 Chitinophagales bacterium
GGCTCACCATTTAGTGTTAACGAAGAAAATGCACCGTCTGTTGACATTGCTGCATTTATACAACAAGTGCCTGTATTAGGTATCTGTTATGGCGCCCAGCTAACGGCCAAACTATTTGGTGGCCGAATCGATAAATCTAACAAAAGAGAATACGGACGGGCAAAATTGCACAAACAAAAAGAAGATACTTTGCTTAATGAGGTTGCTGAAGCATCTCAGGTATGGATGAGTCATAGCGATTCAATAACCGCACTCCCAGATGGGTTTGAAATATTGGCCACTACAGAAAGCATTCCGGTGGCAGGATTTAAAAAAACAGCAGTTGATACGAAACCTTTATACGGTATCCAGTTCCATCCCGAAGTATATCATTCCACCGAAGGAAAAAAAATTATCCGCAATTTCCTGGTCAATATATGCCATTGCAGCCAGAACTGGACGCCAGCGGCATTTGTAAGCGAAACCGTAGCCAAAATAAAAGAACAGATAGGCGATAGTCATGTAATCATGGCTCTCAGCGGTGGCGTAGATAGCACAGTTGCTGCCACCTTAATCAGTAAAGCTATCGGTGAGCGCTTACATGGCATTTTTGTTGATAATGGCGTACTGCGTAAAAATGAATTTGAACAGGTATTGGAAACCTATAAAACCATTGGTTTACATGTAAAAGGCATTGATGCAAAACAAATGTTTTATAAGGCTTTTGCAAACAAAACCGACCCGGAACAAAAAAGAAAAGTGATCGGTGGATTATTTATTGATGTTTTCCAGGAAGAAGCTAAAAAAGTATCCGGCGTAAAATTTTTAGGCCAGGGTACTATCTACCCCGATGTAATTGAAAGTGTAAGTGTACATGGCCCCTCGCAAACCATCAAATCGCATCATAATGTTGGTGGCCTTCCGGATACTATGCATCTGGCCCTTGTAGAACCCTTGCGTTACTTATTTAAAGATGAAGTCAGGAAAGTAGGTCTTGAATTGGGTATCCCTGCCGATATGATTAACCGCCACCCTTTCCCCGGCCCAGGACTGGCCATCAGGATTTTGGGAGAAGTAACCGAAGAAAAAGTAACCCTGTTGCAGGATGCAGATGATATTTATATAAAAGGCTTAAAAGAACATAACCTGTATAACGATGTATGGCAGGCAGGAACGATTTTATTACCGGTAAAAAGCGTAGGCGTGATGGGCGATGAAAGAACCTATGAATTTACCGTTGCTTTACGGGCAGTAACCTCTGTAGACGGAATGACAGCCGACTGGGCGCACCTGCCCTATGAGTTTTTAGCCCATATATCCAACGAGATTATTAATAATGTTAGGGGCATTAACCGGGTTGTATACGATATCAGCAGTAAACCGCCCGCTACTATTGAATGGGAATAGGCGGCATGTGTTTTGTATATTGACTTAAAACTTCCCTATGCGATTGTTTACAAGGTTAGTGTTTGTGCTTTGCATTGCAGGATTTACAACCAATGTAACAGCACAGGCAGATTCGAATTTGATCAGACCTCTAAGGATCGCTGTATTTGCACCCGTATATATTGATTCCGCTTTTAGTTTTGACAATTATAAATTAGGTAAAGCCAACCTGCCTAAATACATATTACCCGGTCTTGATTTTTACAACGGTGTAATGATGGCAGTTGACTCGCTGAATGCAGACAAAGCGCCTGTTGAAGTTTTATTCTATGACAGCAAAAGCGTCCAATACCCTTTACAACAAATTATTGCTGACGCTGAGTTTACCAATATATCTTTAATCCTTGCTTCATTTAATACAAGAACCGATATTAAGCCTTTGGCTGATTATGCACTCGCACAAAATATTCCACTCATTTCAACCACGTACCCCAATGATGGCGGAGTAACGGAAAATCCTTTTTTTGCAATGATCAATCCCCGGCTTAATGCACATATTGAGGCCATTTACCGTTATCTGCACAGAACCTATGCCACTAATAATATTATTCTATTTCGCAAAAAAGGAAATATTGAAGATGCCATACAGGCCATGCTGATGGATATGAATAAACAAACACAGGGGCTTCCTTTAAAATTTAAAACAGTTGACCTTCCGGAAAATTATGAAGCAAAACAGGTAACCGGTTATTTAGACAGTACCAGGCAGAATATTTTGTTATGTGGTGCACTCGATGAAACATTTGCGCGAAATCTTACAAAAGTATTGAGTAATAATAAAAAATTTCCAGTTACGGTTATAGGTATGCCAACCTGGGATGGAATAAGAGATATAGGCAAGGATCTTGACATTATTTATTCAACTCCTTATAACCCAACCAGAAGCGATAAACTAAGCCAGCAGTTAATTACAAAATACCGGGCAAAATATTCCGGCAGACCAAGCGATATGTTCTTTAAAGGTTTTGAAAGCATGTATCATTTTACAAAGTTGTTTTTAAAACATGGCAATGGGCTAATCAATAACCTTTCTGATACAGACTTTACACTCTTTAATGAATATGATTTTCAGCCAGTGAGAATAAATAAAGAAAGCATCCAGCCAGATTACCTGGTGAACAAAAAAATTTACTTTGTCAGGAAAGTAGACGGAAAAATCAGATCTGTTAACTGATCATGCAAACAATTTGGAAGACTGACATGTTAGAAGTTTCCATGAAAACAAGTAAAGGCAATAAATCTTTCCTGCCTTCCAAAACCTGCCTGGTTTGTAACCGGCCATTTACGTGGCGAAAAAAATGGGAGACTAACTGGGATGCAGTGAAGTATTGTAGTGAGAAATGCCGTCGTTCCAAAAAAAACATCCAGCCATTGTAGATTACCATTAATTTTTTTGCAATTATGGCCCTGATTGATTTTACAGATAAAGGATTATACTGTTCTCAGGGAGATTTTTATATTGATCCCTGGCAGGGAGTTGATCGTGCGGTGATAACCCATGCACATAGCGACCATGCCAGGGCTGGCTCCCTTTATTACCTATGCCATCATTTAACAAAGCCCATCTTACAACTTCGTCTCGGTAATCATTTTTACCAGGGCATTGAATGGGGCGAAGAAATATTGATGAACGGAGTAAAGTTATCCCTGCATCCTGCCGGGCATATTATTGGCTCTTCGCAGGTAAGGGTAGAATATAAAGGTGAAGTTTGGGTGGTAAGTGGTGATTACAAAACCGAACCCGATGGTATTAGTGGAAATTTTGAGCCTATTCAGTGTCATACATTTATTACAGAATCAACTTTCGGTTTACCCATCTATCACTGGAAACCCCAACAGCAACTGTTTGCAGAAATTCAAAGCTGGATACAAACTAATCAGTTAAAGGGTAAAACCAGTGTTTTGATCGCTTACAGTTTAGGTAAGGCCCAACGCATATTAAAAGCTATTGCACCCGTTACCGATACTATTTTTGTACATGGCGCCATCTGGAACGTGCAGGAAACTTTACTAAGCGCTGGCATTCATTTACCGGCCGTAAAAAGAGTGCTCCCTGATATGGCGAAAGAAATATTTAAAGCAGGTGTGGTTATTGCCCCTCCCTCTGCTGAAGACTCACCCTGGATGCGCAGGTTTCCGGATTATGCCACAGGTATTTGCAGTGGTTGGATGCAGGTTCGGGGAAACGCACGCAGAAAAAATGCAGATGCCGGTTTTGCATTCAGTGATCATGCCGACTGGCAGGGGTTATTAAATGCCATCAGAGGTACTGGTGCAGAAAAAGTATTTGTTACGCACGGTTTTCAGGCAACACTAAGCAGGTACCTAAATGAGAATGGTATTGCAGCGCAGGAAGTAAAAACGGAATATGGTGATGATGAAAATGATGACCCTGTTACTGTAAACGAAACTGTATGAAAAAATTTGCAAAACTGGTAAGTATACTCGGCACGGCTACCAAAACAAATGAAAAACTGGAGGCACTTTCACACTATTTTGCAACAGCTGCTGAGGAGGATAGGGTTTGGGTGATTGCCATCTTTAGCGGGCGCAGACCTAGGCGTGCGGTAACTTCTACTCTCTTACAAACCTGGTGTGCAGAATTGGTTCAACTACCCGCGTGGCTGTTTGAAGAATGTTACCATACTGTGGGCGATCTGGCAGAAACGATTGCCCTGTTATTACCTGATTCTGAAGGAAAAGATACTTCAAATACAGTATCATATTACATGAAGCAGCTGATCAGGCTCAGTAAAGCAGAAGAACCAGAAAAGAAAAATTTTGTTGTAAACAGCTGGCAGGAAATGTCGAAAGAAGAACGGTTTGTTTTTAATAAATTGATTACCGGAGGTTTCCGTATAGGTGTATCACAAAAATTAATGGTGAATGCCCTCGCGAAAACCGTGCATGCTGAACCTTCTGTAATTGCGCATCGCATCAGTGGCAACTGGGATCCTGCAGCAATCAGTTTTACAGAATTAATGAACCATGACGGCAGTTTCATTGATCATTCCAAACCCTATCCCTTTTACCTCGCCTATGCACTGGAACAGGATCCTGTAACCCTGGGAGATCCCGCACACTGGCAGGCAGAATGGAAATGGGATGGCATAAGGGGACAGATCATAAAACGCGAGGATCAATTGTTCGTATGGAGCCGTGGCGAAGAATTGATGACTGATAAATTTCCGGAATATAATCTGCTGAAGGAAGTATTACCCAATGGTATAGTGCTCGATGGCGAGATCATTCCCAGCAAAGGGTCGTCTCCACTTCCTTTTGCTTTATTACAAACGCGTATCGGCAGAAAAAATATTTCAAAAAAACAATTACTGGAAGTACCCATTTCTTTTTTTGCGTATGATATGCTGGAATTTGATGGCATTGACATTCGCAATGAACTGCTTGAAAAAAGAAGGGCCCGGCTGGAGCAATTGACAGAAACGATAGCACTTGCTTTTACGGCACCTCTGCAAAATCCTTTACAATTATCACCTGTAATTCATTTTACTTCCTGGGATGAACTGGCCGCCATTCGCCAACATTCGAGAGAGAAAGGCGCGGAAGGTTTAATGTTGAAAAGAAAACATTCAGTTTACCAGGTAGGCAGGAAAACAGGCGACTGGTGGAAATGGAAAATAGATCCGCTAACCATTGATGCCGTTATGATCTATGCACAGAAAGGTCATGGACGAAGAAGCAACCTATACACTGATTATACTTTTGCAGTAAAGGATGGTGATAAACTGGTAACTTTTACCAAAGCGTATTCCGGACTTACCGACAAAGAGTTTGCGATGGTAGATGATTTTGTAAAAAAGAATTCATTAGAAAAATTCGGGCCCGTAAGAACCGTAAAGCCCGAACTGGTATTTGAAATAGCTTTTGAATGTATTGCTGCATCTAACAGGCATAAAAGCGGGGTGGCGCTTCGCTTTCCGCGTATCAGCCGTTGGCGCAGAGATAAAAAAGCAGATGAGATTAACACATTAGAAGACCTGAAAAAATTACTGACTATTTACGGTAAATGAAATTAGAAAGCACCATAGGATTTAAAACAATCAAAAAATGGCTTGATAGCAAACAATATAAACCGTTTGCATTTCAGCAGGAAGCCTGGCAGCATATCATGAATGCAGAAAGCGGATTGGTAAATGCCCCAACAGGCTGTGGTAAGACTTTTTCTGTTTTCCTGGGTTCCCTGATTCAATTTATGAATGAGCATCCCAAAGATTTTACTACTGAAAAAAATAATGGACTGCAATTATTATGGATCACTCCCCTGCGTGCACTGGCCAAAGATATTGGTCGGGCTATGGAAGAAGTGATGGAGGAATTGGGTATGCAATGGAAAATCGGTATTCGCAACGGTGACACAGATACTGCTGAGCGGCAAAGACAAAAACGCCACATGCCCGAAGTATTAATCATCACACCGGAAAGCCTTCATTTATTACTGGCACAAAAAGATTACCCGCTTGTCTTTCAAACACTGCGATTATTGGCCGTAGATGAATGGCACGAATTAATAGGCAGTAAAAGAGGTGTGCAGGTTGAATTAGCGATAAGCAGGATCGTAAACTGTCAATTACATTCAACATTATCCATATGGGGTATCAGTGCAACCATTGGCAACCTTACTGAAGCAAAAGAGGTATTACTTTCTCCCATCAAAAAAGAAGGAATCATTATCCGTGCAAAAATTCATAAACCCATCCATGTGGAAGCTATCATACCGGATGAAATTGAAAAATATCCATGGGCGGGACATCTGGGTATCAAACTCGCCCATAGACTAATTCCCATTATTGAGCAGAGTAAGACTACGCTAATCTTTATCAATACACGGGGCATGAGCGAAAGATGGTATCAGACATTATTGGATATAGCACCCCAATTAGCAGGTGCCATTGCCCTCCATCACGGAAGTATAGAACAGGAGCTGCGTTTGTGGGTAGAAGAATCTTTACATACCGAAAAATTAAAAGCAGTTGTTTGTACCTCAAGTCTTGATCTGGGTGTTGATTTTCGTCCGGTAGATACTGTTATCCAGGTGGGTTCACCTAAAGGAGTGGCAAGGTTTTTACAGAGGGCTGGACGCAGTGGACATCGTCCCGGCGAAATCAGTAAAATTTATTTTTTGCCAACGCACTCGTTAGAACTTCTTGAAGTGGCCGCATTAAAACAAGCGATCAAAGAAGAGGCCATTGAAAGCAGGCAACCCATGGTACTTTGCTTTGATGTGCTGCTGCAGTTCCTATGCACATTAGCCATCAGTGAGGGTTTTGAGGGTGATCGATTATATAAAGAAATAAAAAGTACCTACTGTTATGCAGATATGACAAAGGAAGAATGGCTGGAAATATTACAGCATCTTACCCAGGGAGGTAAAGCATTACAGCAATATGATGAATACAAAAAAGTAGAATTGGAAGACGGCCTCTACCGCATGCAGAGCAAACGTATGGCTATGCGTCATCGCATGCATATCGGCACCATCGTAAGTGATGCGATGCTGAAAGTAAAATTAATGAGCGGTGGATATATCGGCGTTATTGAAGAATCCTTTATCAGCCGTTTGGAACCCGGTGACGTATTTACACTTGCCGGCAGAAACCTCGAGCTGGTACTGATAAAAGATATGTCGGTGATGGTACGAAAATCATCATCCAAAAAATCAATCGTACCCTCCTGGATGGGAGGACGGATGAGCCTGACAGCCAACCTTGGGCATATTTTACGGCAAACATTCAACAAAGCTTTAGTGGATGAAACAGAACCAGAACTGCAGGCATTGCACGCACTTTTTTTATTACAACAGGAAACCTCACATATCCCCCGCGACAATGAATTACTGGTTGAACAGATTGAAGACAGAAACGGGTATCATTTACTGGTATACCCTTTTGAAGGAAGACAGGTGCATGAAGCCATGAGCGCTATTCTGGCCTATCGTATTGGACAATTAACACCGATTACTTTTTCAATTTCAATGAACGATTATGGCTTTGAATTATTGAGCGACCAGCCAATACCGGTTGATGACAGTAATGTAAAAGAATTATTCACTATCACTGATTTATTACTGGATATCCAAAGAAGTATGAACAGCACAGAAATGGCGCGACGGAAATTTCGTGATATTGCAGTTATCGGAGGCCTTATTTTCCAGGGTATGCCCGGCGAAAAAAAGAAAGCGCGGCACCTGCAGTCCTCTGCTTCACTTCTGTTTAAGGTATTTGAAGAGTACGACCCGAATAATATTTTATTGAAGCAGGCATACCATGAAGTATTGGTTCAACAAATGGATGAAGAAAGGCTCCGCAATGCATTGAACAGAATCTCAAATAGCAACATTATCGTCACCTTTCCTCGAAAATTAACGCCCCTCTCCTTCCCGATTATTGTTGATGGCTTAAGCCGTATCAACCTTTCTTCTGAAAAATTGGAGGACCGCATAAAAAAAATGCAGATTCAGTTAGAACGTTTATGATAAGACAGGGCTGGGCAGTATCTTTGTAAATACATTTATGCACGCTCCTGTAAAACACACTATACAAAACAATACTTTCTGGCTATCTGCCCAATGCTGCCTGTATTGGGAAGAAGAACAGGCATTGATATTATCCGACCTGCACCTGGGCAAAACCGGGCATTTCCGTAAACATGGAATAGCTGTACCGCAAAATATATTCACAGAAGATCTTCAGCGTTTGATTGACCTGATAACCTACTTTAAACCGAGACAGGTTATTGCAGTAGGAGATTTATTTCACAGTGAACCCAATAAAGAACTGGATCTTTTCCTGAAATGGAGAAATGATTTTGCAGGTATTGAGTTTATACTGGTAAAAGGCAACCATGATATTTTAAAACCGGAATGGTATGAAAAAGCCAGTATTCAGGTATTTCATGGACAATGGGCAATTGGAGATATACATTTTGTACATGACCAGAAAGATATTGAAGAGACCCAAGAAGCCGCCTATATCTTTTCGGGCCACTTACATCCTGGCATACGCTTTAATGGCATGGGTAAACAAAGTCTGCAGTTTCCCTGTTTTCATTTTTCAAAAACAAATGCTACACTTCCTGCCTTTAGTAAATTCAGCGGCCTCGCCACAGTAACGGCAAAAAAAACGGATTTTGTTTATGCAATCGTTGATGGAAGAATTGTTAGCCTATAAATTCATGGCCAGGGCTAAAGCTAATTAGCCATTCCAGTATAACGCCAGACAGAAGTAAAGGCTGGGCTATACGGTAATCAAAAAATCAATCAACAATTTATAAACTGATGGGGTGTTATATTCATAATTGAATGCCCTAAAAAAAAATTCAATGCTCAAGATTGCTTCCCATCCTATATATGCGCACCCTTTACCTGAAGGACATCGCTTTCCCATGTTAAAGTATGAATTGATTCCCGAACAATTATTGCATGAAGGAACGATTAACCAAAAAAACCTATTTGCACCTGCAAAATGCCCTGAAGAAACTATTTTATTAACGCATGCAAAAACATACCTGGACAAACTTATCCATCAAACCCTTAGTCCATCGGAACAAAGAAAGATTGGCTTTCCGCAATCTCCCGCATTAACAGAAAGGGAACTGATCATAACTCAGGGTACTATAGATTGCTGCAACTATGCCCTGCAACATGGCGTTTCCTTAAATGTGGCGGGTGGAACCCATCATGCTTTCCGAGAACAGGGAGAAGGTTTTTGTCTCTTAAATGATATGGCTGTAGCAGCCAATTATTTATTAAAAAATAATCTTGCCCATAAAATATTAATCATTGATCTGGATGTACACCAGGGAAATGGAACTGCCAAAATTTTCGAAAAGGAACCAGCAGTATTTACTTTCAGCATGCATGGCGCCCACAATTATCCTTTTCATAAAGAAGTATCCGACCTGGATATTCCTTTAAAAGATGAAACAGATGATACTACTTATCTTAATCTCTTGTCTGAAGCATTACCCACACTCCTACAAAAAGAAAAACCTGATTTTGCTTTTTACTTATCCGGTGTTGATATCCTCCATACCGATAAATATGGAAAACTGAATATAAGTATGGAAGGATGCAAACGCAGGGATGAAATCGTTTTCACATTATTAAAACAAAACAATATTCCCGTTACGGTTGCGATGGGTGGAGGCTATTCAAGCGATGTAAAAATCATTACGGAAGCACATTGCCAAACATTTCGTTTAGCAAAAGAAATGTATTAGACCATTGTGTACGTTGCGTTTCCTGGCGATCGTTTAGAAATAACTTGAAGGCTGTTTTGTACTGCAAGAATCGTAAGGTCATGTTGAAAATAGTCTCCCCCTTATCTTTGATTTCTTACTGATAACTTAAAATTTATTAATTCAATTTTTTCTTCAGACTACTCACCTGCTCCTGAAGATTATTTACCATACCGGCCAACTGGTTTACATCCCAACGTGGGCCCGCATTCGCTTTCTGCATAATATATACGGCTTTCCAAACTTCCAGTACATCTTCAGCGCTTACATTATAAGGTTCATACTGAGGGTTATCGCTGAGTAAAGTGATCTTATTTTTTACGCGGTTATTTTTAATGATGCGTTTATAGACCACGCCTTCATTCTTTGACAACACCACATAGGTATTGCTGTTCTTCACATCCTCCAGGTCCTCTACTTTTTCTCCAACAATTACGCTGCCGCTGGGTGTTGGTAACATACTATCGCCCACAATTTCAAAAGCACGGTACTGACCGGGGCCTAACATAGGTAAAGTAAATGTGTTTAACTCATCCACAAATTCTGGATCGCCATAGCCCGCGAGGTAACCGGCAGCAGCTTTCACCGGTACAAACCTGATCTCGGTTATTTCGGATACCATTTTCATCTGCCTGCGTTTTTCCAGATAACTTCCGCCTTTGGGCGTGGACAGGTCTTTAAACAGAAAATCCTCAAGACTAAGTTTAAAGATATTACAGATCACTTCCATCACTTCCAATCTGGGTTCTGCACGCTCTTCTTCATAAGCGCCTACCAATGATCTTTTGATCTTAAGTTTATTAGCAAACTCTTCCTGTGTCCAGCCCCGCAGCTTGCGCAGGTACCGTAAATTTTTTCCGGCGTTTGACATAACTAACTGATTTAGTTAGCAATTTACTAACATTTTTAGTTAATACCAAAATATTTTTTTATGTAATCTATTTTTAACTGATTTTACATTTTGCTTACATAATTAAAACCATACAGTATTTTTCGTTTCCCATATCAACACCTGCTATGAAAAAAATTACAACGCTTCTCTTTTTATGCATGCTTATTACCAGTCTTACACGGGCTCAATCCAAACAGTCATGGTCAGAAGATCTTATCATTACACCTGAAAGATCCAATTTTGAAAAGACATCAACCTATGGTGAAGTGATGAATTTTCTTACTGCCATCAAAGGCATGAGTCCTTACATACACATAAGTTCGATAGGTAAAAGCACCTTGGGTAAAGAGATACCGCTTGTTATTTTAGCCAAACCAGGCATCAGCACACCTCAACAGGCAAGGGCTTCCCGTAAACCTGTTATCTATATACAGGGTAATATTCATGGGGGTGAAGTAGAAGGTAAAGAAGTAACGATGATGCTGATGCGTGATATTTTATTGGGAAAGAAAAGTTACTTATTAGACAACCAGATTATCATTATCGTGCCTGTGTATAATACAGATGGTAATGATAAAATGGCCAAAGGCTTACGGCCCACGCAGGAGAACAGTCCTTTGGAAACCGGTGAACGTGAGAATGGTCAGGGACTTGATCTTAACCGCGATGGCATTAAAATGGAAACACCCGAAACACAGGGCCTCATGCAAAATGTAATAACTGCCTGGGATCCGCAGATGAGCCTGGACCTGCACACTACCAACGGCACCTGGCATGCCTATTCACTTACCTGGGCCCCGAGTTACCTGTATGCAGGCGAACCTGCTACTTATCAGTATACCAATCAAAGCATCCTTCCACTGGTTACCAAAAAAGTAAAAGATCATTATGGCCTATTTTTTGGACCTTATGGTGATTACAATACAAAGGAGTCATGGCCGCCAAAGAACTTTTATACTTATAATCATCATCCCCGTTATATTATCAACCAATTCGGGTTACGCAACCGCATGGGCATACTGAGTGAAGCTTTTGCACACGAACGTTTTTACCAGCGCATTAACAGTACCTATGTTTTTGTTTACGAGATACTCGACTATTGTAACAAACATGCCCAAGAAATAGTAAAGATCAATCACGATGCAGAAATGGTAGCGATTAAAAATGTAAGGGAGAATGCGGGCAAAGTAAAAAAAGGTGTACGTTTTAAAATGGTTCCTGTTAAACAAAAACTAAATGGATTCAGAACCTATGATTATAATCCATTTACAAAATCCGATGGTACCACTACCCTTCTGAAAACCGGCAAGATCGTGGCTTACGACAGTGTTACTTATTATGGCGAATTTAAAGACACCGTACAAAGTACTGTGCCCCGGGGGTACATCATTCCTGCGACCATGCCTGCTATTGCAGAACACTTAGTAAAGCTGGGTATAAAAGTGCAGGTATTAGAAGCCGATGAAAAATTTAGTGGCGAAATTTTTAATATTGAAAAATTGAGCAGGGCCGAAAGAAAATTTGAAGGGCATTTTATGGCTTCTGCCGAAGGAAAATTTGAAAAGGCAACACGCCTTTTCCATAAAGGAGATTATAAAGTGGATATGGCACAACCGCTTACCAACCTTATCTTTTACATCCTTGAGCCACAGTCGGATGACGGATTACTCAACTGGAACTTTTTTGACAACTACCTGGAGGAACACCATATAAATACAGTGCCGGTTGAATTTCCTGTATTTAAATATTTTCCAGCCATAAAGAAATAATTGTTGCAGATGCCCAGTCCTGGTACTGGTTTTCGGTACAGCAGTGGCATGATTTTTAAATCATATCAGTTTAACAATAACAAAAATATCTTAATTGTATCTTGCATCGTATGGCGAAAGTAAAAAGTAAAAAGAACCTGCCCGTTATATTGATCACCAACGACGATGGTGTATCAGCACCCGGCATCAGGGCATTAGTAGAATCAGTGAAAGGATTGGGAAAAGTAGTCGTAGTGGCTCCTGATAAACCCCAGAGTGGAATGGGCCATGCCATTACTATCGGCCACCCATTGCGTATGCAGAAAGTAAATGTTTTTGAAGGAGTGGAAGCCTATAGCTGTAGCGGTACCCCTGTGGATTGTGTTAAACTGGCGGTTGATAAGATCATCCACGATAAGCCGGCTATCTGTATTAGCGGTATTAACCATGGGGCCAATCATTCTATTAACGTAATTTATTCCGGCACCATGTCTGCCGCGTTGGAAGCGGCCATTGAAAGTATACCGAGTATCGGGTTCAGCTTACTTGATCTTACACTGGATGCAGATTTTACTGCAGCAAAAAAATATGCACGCATATTAGTAGAACATGTATTAAATAATAAGCAGAACGATAAGCATCTTTGCCTTAACGTAAATATACCTATCGGTGAAGAAAAAATGATCAGGGGAATTAAAATATGCCGACAGGCTTATGCCAAATACGAAGAAGAATTTGATGAGAGAAAAGATCCCCATGGCCGCCGCTACTACTGGCTCACCGGTGAGTTTCTGAATTTTGATAAAGGAAAAGATACCGATGTATGGGCGCTAAAAAATAATTATGTAAGTGTAGTACCTGTTCAGTTCGATTTAACTAATTACGAACTGAAAAAGAAACTCGAAACCAACTGGAAATTCTAATGCTGAAAGACAAGCTGAGCTTTGGATTGATACTGGGTTTTCTCGCACCCTTTATTGGTTTTGCCGTTTATTACCTGATGCGTTTCCGGTTGTTTACCGTGAAAGAATTTTTCCAGGTATTGATGATGCAAAAATCATTACTATCAGGAATTGTAAGCATTGCATTGATTGCGAATGCCATTCTTTTTACGATTTATATCAATAAATATAAGGACCAGACGGCGAAAGGCATTTTTATCGCCACCTGTATGTATGCAGTAGTCGCATTGGGATTGAAATGGTTTGCGTAATTATTTATTCGCATTAGTTTTATTACCCTGCATCTGCATTTCCAGTGA
Organism: Chitinophagales bacterium; assembly: GCA_038222655.1. Lineage (GTDB taxonomy): Bacteria > Bacteroidota > Bacteroidia > Chitinophagales > Chitinophagaceae > Sediminibacterium. The sequence continues at coordinate 13,583 of JBBRHM010000018.1, forward strand.
ATTTTTATAACGTTGTATGGACCTGGTAATGATCTCGGCCATTTCCTGCTGGCCTTTTTCACTGGTTATGTAGGCTTCTTCTTCGGCGTTGGAAAGAAATCCCAGTTCTATCAAAATAGCGGGCATCGCTACAGCTTGTAATACCCAGATGCCTTTTTCATCACGTTGCTTTGCTCCACGGCTAACACGGCCGGCTTTTTCAAATTCCTCTTCCACTGTTACAGCCAGTTTCCTGCTTCGCTGTGCATATTCATTAGTGCGTATCGAAGCTACCATCCTGTTAACCGGATTATCAAGGGTATTATAAATTGCGATAGTTGTATCCACAAAATTATTTTCCATCAATGCCTCTTCCTTATCTTTTGTTTTGCCAACACCCCATATATAGGTTTCGGTTCCTTTTGCGGGGTTAGGGGTTGTCCAGTAACTGTACTGGGGTATTTTACGGGTAATTTTTTTGCCTCTCTTACGGGTAACATGAGTGTTATAGCCTACAACTTCTCTATGTTGTATCGGAGGAACATCATTGCAATGCAGAGAAATAAACAGATCACCTTTTGCAGCATTGGCTTTATTGGCTTTAACCACGGGGCTGTTAAATATATCTGTGGTGCGGGTCATAATGACTTCAATTTCCGGCATTTGTTCTTTTAATACTGCCTGAAGTTGCAAAGCCATAGCAAGGGCCACATCTTTTTCTTCGGCAATCTTACCGGAGGCCCCATAAAATTTTCCGGCTTCTGAGGCACTTCCACCATGACCGGCATCGATTACAATTCTATTTAAAAGCTTTCTTTGTTTTTCCGCTTGTCCAAATGAATCCGTAGCACAAACAGATACTGCAAAGGAAATTAATAAAAAAGATATCATCACTTTATTGCAAATCATACAATCAAAAATCTGATTAGTAAATAGGTTTGAGCTCCCGTTATGGTAAACAAATATAAAGGCTTGTTACTGGTTATGGTTTAAAGCCTTACACTTTTTGTATAGTCAGCATGTTAATTATTTTTTAGTTTGTTTAATCTGTTGTAACAGTATTTCCAGTTCTTTTACGTTGATATCTTTCTGCTTTACCATAAAAGAAACCATATTACTAAAGCAACCTTCAAAATATCCATTTACCATGATACGGATAATACTGGATGAATATTCGACCTTCGAAACCAATGGATAATATCGATGTACCCTGCCGATAGGTGTTACACCAACAAAATTTTTATCTACCAGTATCTTTACTATCGTGGCTACTGTGTTCGAATGTGGCCGGGGCTCTGGTTGTGCTTCCACGATATCTTTGAGAAAGGCCGTTTCTAATTTCCACATACTTTGCATGATCTGCTCTTCGGCTTTGGTTAGTGGTTTCATTGGGGGGGGATTTATTTGTTCTAATAAATGTATAAACTATTTATTTAGTTTACAAACTATTTTTTTAGTTATTATAAAAATCTTCTTTCAACCCTAAAAATCCAGTGGAAAATCAATACTTTTTTGGGTACGATTTTCCAGGTAGCACCAATACCCCGTCAGAAACCTAGGACTGAAAGCGGAAAGCATGTTGTATTTTGCAAATTCAAATAAAATTCCTCCCAGGGAGGCAATGGGGTATGAAATATTATATCATTTCCGGTGAAGCAAGTGGCGATCTGCATGGAAGTAATCTCATCAAAGAATTACAACTATTGGATAGTAGATCTTTTTTTCGCTGTTGGGGCGGCGATCTCATGGAGGAAGCTGGCGCAACACTCGTAAAGCACTACCGCGATCTTGCTTTTATGGGTTTTGCTGAAGTGATCAAAAACCTGCCTACTATTCTTTACAATATTAAATTCTGCAAACAGGATATACTGGCTTATCAACCAGATGTTTTGATATTGATCGATTATCCCGGCTTTAATCTGCGCATTGCCGAATGGGCAAAAAAAAATGGACTCCGCGTAGTATACTATATTTCCCCGCAAGTTTGGGCATGGAAAGAAAACCGTGTTAAGAAAATGAAACAATGCATTGATCAAATGCTCTGTATTCTTCCCTTTGAAAAAGACTACTATAAAAATAAATGGAACTGGGATGTGGCCTATGTGGGGCACCCGCTCGTTGAAGTGATCGAGAAAAAAAAGTCAGATGTCAGAACTCTGGCTTTAAAGATATCCGCCAAACCCCAAACCCCAAACCCCAAACTAATCGCCCTCCTTCCCGGCAGCCGCAAACAGGAGATTGCAAAAAAACTTCCCATCATGCTGGAAGTGGCTAAATCTTTTCCTGGTTACCAGTTCGTCGTGGCACAGGCACCGGGACTCGATAATGATTTTTACACTCCATTCCTTGCACCCTATCAGAATGTATCCTCAGTAACCAATCAGACTTATGATCTTTTATCGGTGGCCAAAGCTGCATTGGTAACCAGCGGAACGGCAACACTGGAAACAGCGCTATTTGGCGTACCTGAAATTGTATGCTATAAAGGAAGTAACATCAGTTACCAGATTGCCCGGCGGCTGATAAAAATCAAATATATTTCGCTCGTAAACCTGATCATGGATAAATGGGTGGTGAAAGAATTGATACAAGATGACCTAACAACAGCAAACCTGGTGCAGGAATTACAGGAACTACTAACTAATGAGGAAAGAAAAGAAACATTACACGAAGAGTATACCAAACTGAAACAGCTTTTGTCGCAGGGTGGCCGGGCTTCTGCACAAGCAGCAAAAACTATTTATGAGTGTATGCACCACCCCGCCCTTCGCTAACGCTGGGGCACCCCTCCTCGCGGGCAATGAGGGGAAAATAAAAGTGTCTCTCCTTCCAATTTTTTCCCCTCCTTCCCAAGGAGGGGACCGATTATTTTTGAAAAAAATAATCAGGGGTGGTTAGCAATTATTTCCCGATAAAAGGAAGAATCACCTGACGGAAGATAATGATCAGTACCACTACCAGGAACATAATCAGCGAAATCCGGTTCATCCCATGCATATACTTCATCCATTGTGTACGAGGCTCATTGGGATCCCGTTTTTTGATGTATAGGTATTCGGCTATTTGTTTCCACACGCCCATTGAGATAAGTATTTATATAAAGGTAACAACAGAAGGGTTATTTGGTTCACCAAACATATTCTGGTTAGATTTGTATCATACAAAAACTGATTGCCATGTATCGCTTATTTGTATTTGTTTTTACTTTCTTACTGCTCACCTTATCCCTTCCAGCCCAGTTTGATGCCGCTAAAATTGATATTGCACGTGATAAATATGGTGTGCCGCATATTTTTGCCAAAACTGACCCTGAAGTGGGTTATGGCCTGGCATGGGCACATTCCGAAGACGATTTTATTACTATACAGCAATCCTTACTCGCCGGTAAAGGCATGCTGGCTGCTTACCAGGGCAAAAAAGGAGCCGCTATCGATTATATTATTCACCTTCTTCGCATACCCGAACTGGTAGAAGAAAGATATGATACGGATTTGAGTCCGGCTTTTAAAAAATTACTGGAAGGATACTGCGCCGGTTTAAACGCCTATGCCGCCAAACATCCGGGTGAAGTATTGGTAAAAAAGGCTTTCCCTGTTACGCCAAAGGATATGCTGCAATATTCAGTACTTCAGTTATGCGTTTTGTCGGGCGCCGATAAAGCATTGGCTTCCATCTTTGGTGGAACCATTCCTTTGCTGGAAAATTATAAAACTGCCGGAAGTAATGCTTTTGCATTCAACAGTCATAAAACAACAGATGGAGAAGTGTATTTAGATATCAATGCACACCAGCCACTGGAAGGCGCTGTGGCCTTTTATGAAGCACATGTATGCAGTGAGGAAGGATGGAATGTTTTAGGGGCAAACTTTCCCGGCGCACCGTGCATCTTGCATGGTTGCAATGAAAACCTGGGATGGGCGCATACGGTAAATAATCCTGACAAACTGGATATATACCAGCTAGAGATCAATCCCTCCAATAAATTGCAATACAGGTTTGATGGTAAATGGGAAACGCTGGAAGAGAAAAATGCCCCGTTGAAAGTAAAGATTTCAGGCCTCCGTATAAAGGCTAATAAAAAAGTTTACTGGAGTAAATACGGCCCCACATTAATTACAGCACGCGGAACTTTTTCAATCCGAATGCCCGCACAAATGGATATACGCGGACTGGAGCAATGGTACCGTTTTAATAAAGCAAAGAATTTTACAGAATTTAAATCCGCATTAGAAATGATGGCCATACCGGGCTATAATATTGTGTATGCCGATCGTTATGATACCATTTATTACCTGAGCAATGGCCGTATTCCCATCCGCGATCAAAAATATAACTGGCGGGGTACATTGCCTGGTAATACCAGCGCTACTTTATGGAACAGCCTTCATCCATTAGCAGATCTGCCTCAGGTATTGCAACCGAAAAGTGGTTTCGTGTTCAATACCAACCACTCCCCTTTTCATTCAACAGAAGGACCGGAAAACCCTGTTAATAAAGACCTGACGATGGGATATGAAACCCTGGAAAACAACAGAAGCAGGCGGTTTTCAGAATTACTATCCGGTTATGATAAACTTTCTTACGAGAATTTTAAAAAAATAAAATTCGACAGGCAATACCCTGCAACATTTTCTTTTCCAAATAATATTGACACTTTATTTCTATTACATCCTGCCGATCATCCCGCGATAGCGGACCTGATTAATAACCTGTCACAATGGGATAAAAAAGCCAATGCAGAAAGTGTGGGTGCCGGAACATTTTTAATGGCATATACTGTTATTACCAAAAAAAGTAGTGATTATACAAGAACAAGAACTTTACATACAGATCAATGCGTGGCCATATTAACTGCGGCACAGGATGAGATGAAGAAAAATTTTGGGAGAACAAATCTTTCATTAGGAGATATTCAAAAATTGGTACGGGGCGATAAAGCCATTCCCCTTCCCGGTTTGCCAGATGTATTAGCGCCTATGTATTCTGTTCCTTACAAAAGCGGGATGGTACGCGGCATACAGGGCGATGCCTATGTGGAACTTGTTCGATTTACCAAAAACGGACCTGTTATTGAATCCATGAATGTATATGGCTCGTCAAACAGGAAAAATTCAGTGCATTATACGGACCAGATGGAAATGTATACAAAGCAGCAGACAAAACACATGACGCTGAATAAAGAAGAAGTATATAAAACAGCAGAGCGAATCTATCATCCAAACTAATGTTATGCTACGCTTATCCTGTTGCTTGTTTGTGAGTGGTGAGTAGTCAGTAGTGAGTAAATTACAAGTAAAAAAATCACCACTCACTACTCACCACTGCCCACTGCCCACTCACTTTACAATAACCCCAATCTTTCCCTTATTCATTGAGCCATGCTCCTAAATGTTGTGTGATCTGTTGGGTTTCAATGATAAAGCCGTCATGACCATACTTAGAATCAATTTCAACCAGTGAGGTATGGGGCATATGCTCAGCCATAAAACGTTGTTCGTCCAGCGGGCAGAGAATATCACTTCGGATACCCATTACCAGCGTGGGTTGCTGAACAGATTCTAATACCTTAATCAGATCACCACCCCTTCCTCTACCTAAATGATGACTATCCATCGACTTTGTCAGCAGCCAATAACTATAAGCATTAAAACGTTTCACTAATTTATCTCCCTGGTAATTGAGATAGGAAGAAGCTTTAAAGTCATCAATCTTTTCAGGATCAGGATCTGTTTGCTTTTCCTGGAAAGTGCTATAGTTTCTATACGTAAGCATACCGATAGCCCTGGCGGCTTTCAGGCCTTTGGCGCCGGCTGAGGAAGAAGGGTCTTTCCAACTGTTATCGGCTTCAATCGCCAATCGCTGCGCCGTATGAACCGCTACTCCCCAGGCACTTTCGGAGGGAGAAGTGGCAATTAAAAATAATTTCTGTACCACCTCTCTCTCCATTACGCTCCATTCGAGGGCCTGGTAACCACCCATACTGCCACCCATTAATAAATAAATGGTATCGATACCCAGGTGTTTACGCAAAAGGATATTGGCCTGCACCATATCCCTGATTGTGACGAGGGGAAAAGCTGAATAATACGGGCTACCCGTAAAAACGTTAACACTGGTAGGCCCGGTTGATCCATAACAGCTACCAAGCATATTGGCGCAAACAATAAAATACCGCGAAGGCTCAATAAGGCAGCCCTGGCCAATTAAACCCTTCCACCAATCGGCCGCATCCGAATTGGCTGTTAAGGCATGGCAAACCCATACCACGTTATCTTTAGCGGCATTAAGGGTGCCGTAAGTATCATATGCAATACGAATGGTAGGTAATACTGCGCCACTTTCCAACGTAAAAGCTTCCGGATGGTCAAAAAATTTCATAAGTTTTATTCCGCATTTCAGAAGCAAAATAAGGGCATGGTTAATTTACATTTGCATAAATCTTTTTAAATGGCCAGAATTGAGATCAAACGGGTAGACGATGCTTATGCGTTTGAAGCCACCGACAGTAATGGCCATACTGCCAGAATGGATGCAGCCGAAGCCATTGGGGGACATAATTCGGGTTTCAGGCCCATGCAAACCTTACTAATGGGATTGGGCGGTTGCGGCGGGGTAGATATTCTCTCTATCCTACAAAAACAACGGCAGGAAGTAAAAGATCTTAAAATGATTATTGAAGGAGAAAGGGAGGAGGGAAAAGAACCTTCTTTATGGAAGTACATTCACATAACTTTTCAATTCGGCGGAAAACTGGATGAAGAAAAAGCCAAAAAGGCCTGTAGTCTTTCCATAGATAAATATTGTTCGGTAGCGGCTACCTTACGCGCTGCAGGATGTATCATTGAATGGGATGTAGAAATATTAAGGGACTAACGCAACCATTCATTTTTAAATTTACCATTTCAAAATTCCAAAATGAAAGATCTGTCAAAGCACCAGCAAACAAACGCCATTCGTATACAAACAGAACATACCAATGAAATGGAACATTCAACACCCATGTTCCTTACCAGCAGTTTTTGTTTTGATAATGCGGAAGAAATGCGCGCTGCATTTGCAGATGAATCGGATGATAATATTTACAGTCGTTTCAGTAATCCCGGTGTACAGGAATTTATTGATAAAATGTGCGCGCTTGAAGGTGCCGAAGCCGGATATGCCACTGCATCCGGTATGAGCGCGGTATTCGGGTCTTTCATGGCTTTGCTGAAGCAGGGCGATCACTTACTTTCCTGTAACGCTATTTTTGGTAGTACACACACGGTCATCGCTAAATATTTACCTAGGTTTGGTATAGAATATTCTTATATCAGCGCCAATGCTTCTGCAGCAGAATGGCAGGCAGCAATCCGGCCCAATACTAAAATGATCTATGTTGAAACCCCCACCAATCCCGGACTTGATATACTGGATATGGAAATGATTGGCCAGCTGGCAAAAAAACATAATGTCATTTTTAACGTAGACAATTGCTTTGCCACTCCTGTTAACCAGCAACCCATTTTATTTGGTGCCGACCTGGTTGTTCATTCCGCAACCAAATGGCTTGATGGCCAGGGACGCGTATTAGGCGGTGTAATTGTTGGAAGAAAAGACCTCATCAAAGAAATCTATTTGTTTTGCCGTAGTACGGGTCCGGCCTTATCGCCTTTTAATGCATGGGTATTAAGCAAGAGTCTTGAAACATTAGACGTGCGGATGGAAAGGCATGCAGACAATGCATTATTTATTGCGCAATCACTTGAACAGCATAAAAAAATTGCTTCCCTGCGCTATCCTTTTTTAGCGAGTCACCCGCATCACCTGATCGCCAAAAAACAAATGCAGAATGGTGGCGGTATTGTATGTTTTGAATTAACAGGGGGATTGGAAGCCGGACGTAGTTTTCTCGATAATTTACAAATGCTTTCACTCACAGCCAATTTGGGTGATACGCGCAGTATTGCTTCTCACCCTGCCAGTACTACGCATGCCAAACTAAGTGAAGAAGAAAGAAAAGCGGTAAATATTACACCCGGACTAATAAGAATCAGTGTGGGGTTAGAACATAAAGAAGATATCCTGGATGATATATTACAGGCTTTAGAAAAATGTTAGCCCCACCTTTTCCCCTCCTTCCCAAGGAGGGGACCGATTATTTTTGAAAAAAATAATCAGGGGTGGTTATTGAGTTTACATTTTACTTAGAAATCTTACCTATATTTTATAATGTGATGGGGATCAATAACCACCCCGTCCTTCGCTTCGCTGGGACACCCCTCCTTGCGGGGCAAGGAGGGGAAATGTTAGGGGAATAATACTGCGTATTAATTCCCGAACATATACGTGGCGGAAGATATTCTTTTAGAATATTTTTCGCGAATGAGATGGCTCCATATTCATAATAAACCTGAATTAAAAACACTCAGAAAAAAACTGCGAAACAACAGCACTTCTGCTGAAGCAGTATTATGGATACAACTCAAGCAAAAACAATTAGATGGGAGAAAATTCAGACGGCAGCATAGTATTGGCAATTATATAGTGGATTTTTATTGTCCCGAAGAACACTTAGCCATTGAATTAGATGGAGAGCCACATTTTTGGGATGATGGATTGCAACATGACCAGAGAAGAACAGCTTATTTGAATAGCAAAGATATACGGGTTATCCGTTTTGAAAATAAATGGGTGTTTGAGGATATGGATTATGTTTTAAAGGAGATCAAGAACCATTTTAAAAAACACTAGGCAACATTTCCCCACCTTACCAAGGAGGGAACCGATTATTTTTGAAAAAAATAATCAGGGGTGGTTACTCACGATAAAATTATAGAAAAGCTAGGTTTAATTCAATGCAGTTTGTAGTATGCATTCTGATTTATTGCGGAACCCAGTAAAACCACCCCGTTCTTCGCTTCGACAGGACACACCCCTTCATGAGCATCAAGGGGAAAGATTAGTAGAGATAAATGAAAAGTGAGGTTACAAGAAATTAACAGCAAACATGATTTGTAAGCAACATAACTGTTTCTTCAGTAGCCAACAGGCTATGCGTTACTTCATGATGCAGCATAACAATTTGCCCGGTATGCAGGGTAACCACTTCTTCATTAGCGGTTAATTCTACTTCACCTTCAATAACCTGAAGGGTTACAGTGCCATCAATAGAATTTTCGCCAATGCGTGAGCCAGTGTGCATGCAAATCAAAACCGTGGTAAGATTATCTGTTTTAAAAAGAGTGATACCGTTACAGTCAGTTTTTTCCCAGCCCTCTTCATTCATCAATAACCCCATGGAGGCGTTGATATCTGTAACAACATAAGGAGCATCCAGCACCCTGGTACCTTCGGGACGGTTGTGTGTTGCTTCGTTGATTTTCATATACGGTTTTAACCATTAATGCAAAAACAATGCGAACAGGGTATGGGGAATTATTTCTACAGAAGGGACTGGTGTGATTAGTAGGGTTCTGAAAAAAGTAATAATAATGCATAGGCAAACCACCCCGTCCTTCGCTTCGCTGGGACACCCCTCCTTGCGGGGCAAGGAGGGGAAATTTTATAGTCCTCTTAATTCTTTTTAACCGCCACCGCAATTTTAGAATCTGCAGTTCCGTAATAGAGGAACCATTTATTTTGAAACTGTGCAAGCCCTTCTACAAAACAAACGCGATTTACCTGACCGGTTATTTCGTAAGGCTTATCGGGTTGCATAAAATTATTTGTCAGGCGCGCTATTATTTTCAGGGGATCATTTTTATCAATCAGTACCTGGCCGGCTGCATAGGTTCCATCCGCGAGACTGCTATCGCCAATGGCTTTCAGGTTACGGCTGTTATAGATTAATATAATACCCATGTCGGTCAAGATTGCAGGCGGACCAGATTCTACCAGGTCGCTGTCAAACATACCATTGCGTGTGGGGACTACAATTTTCAGATCGGGCATATTCAATGCTTCGTTCTTTAATGGCGTAACCGGTTTTTCACCAACAGTCATTTCTACAGGCGACCAATGAACCAGATCATCCGACGTGGCCGCATAAATAAATACATCGCCCCAATACATCCAGTATTTACCATTTATTTTTGTGGCAATAATTTTACCATTTAGATATTTAGATACTATGCTTCCCGATTTTGACCATTTGTTAAGATACTTCCCTTTAAAAGCATCAGCAAATACAGGTCCCAGTTTGGTCCAGTGCAACAAATCCTTTGATGTAGCCACCAGTAATCTCGCAACCTTACCATCATAAGCCGTATAGGTCATATAGTAAGTACCTTGCGCATCTTCTACTATGCGAGGGTCTTCGCAACCACCCTGCCATTCATACTTTTTGAATGCATCATTATCAGGAAAAAGCACCGGGCCGGCTTTGCGGATAAAATGAAGGCCATCTATACTTTCAGCCAGACCAATACGGGATGTGCCGCCGGGTAACCCGATACTGTCCTGCGCGCGATACAGCATGTATACTTTATTATCTTTTACAACAATAGCAGGATTAAAAACGTCTTTTTGCTCCCACAACACTTTCTTTTTCCATACAGGATCCATAAAGGTGGAAGTATCCGGCAGCAATACGGGATTAGCACTATCTGCTTTTTCAAAAGGAAGCATGGCCCAGCTGTTATCCTCTCCGGCATTTATGTGCTGTTTAATATGATCGCAACTGAGTGTTAGAAAAATGATCACGATAATAGAAAGAGAATGCAGGAGGTTCTTGATCATTTTATCAGTTTTGGTATTGAATAATTTTTAAAAAATTACAATATTTATTTGTTCATAGCATATTGAATACCCGCCAGCAGATGTTTCAGGTATAAAGGATCTTTATAAGATTCATCTGTATGCCCCAACTCTGTATAAAAAGCACGGCCTCCATCAAACTCATGATACCAGGCCATGGGATGCACATCCCCATTTTCGCCACCTGTATAAGATTTTTCATCGATTGTAATCAGTACATGAAGCCCGTTTTGTATAGATTTAAAATTATACCATTCATCAAAGCGTTTCCATTTAGCGGGTAAATGGGCGGTAGCAGGATTGGATGCATCTACAATATTCAATACCGCATCCTGCTGTTTAGGGTGACTTTTAAAATAGGCGCCCACCAGTTCGTTGTACCATGGCCAGTCATACTCCGTATCGGTTGCCGCATGCACTCCCACAAAACCTTTGCCTGAATGAATGTATTTCTGGAAAGCTTCCTGCTGCTCGGCATTAAGCACATCGCCTGTGGTATTAAGAAAAACAACCGCCGCATATTTTTTTAATTGCTTTTTGGTAAAGAAACTTGCATCCGTAGTAGTATCCACCATAAAATTATTTTCTTCACCCAGCTTTTGAACTGCAATAGTACCTGCAGCAATAGAAGCATGATGGTAGCCTTTGGTTTTTACAAAAACAAGTACTCGGGGTATTTTTTTATTTGTAACAAAAGATACCGTGAACAAAAAAATACAGGCGAAGCAGGCAGATCGAAGCAGGTTATTCATGATGGTTTTTTTATTGAGGATTTAATTAGTGTTTATTATTTACCTGCGTTCTTTTTTCCATTACTTCCCGCCAGGTAGTTAGGATGATGCCTTCATCCTGCAATGCTTTTTTAAAAGTGGGATCCATCATCGCCAGCATATCGCCTTTACGCACCGGACCTGAATCTGAAATATGCGCAAATACTTCAGTTGTTGCCGTGCAATGCATGATCATCATCGTTAAGCCCGGCTTCAGCAAACGTATTCCTTCTATATATTTCTGTGATTTAAATTGTTGCAGCTTTTTATCATCCCCAGCCATATCAGCCGGTATTTTCCAATCGTAACTGAAATTGTGAAGATCATCCAGTACCGGTAAACCCGCACCCCACAACATTTTTCCAATCATGCGCAACTGTTGCACCATGGCTTCCGGCGCATTGGCCTGTTGACGGATAAGTGTATTATGGCCAGCCGGTACCATTACCGGGATCCTGTTCTCCATTCCTAATTTTATATACCGCTGCATAAATTGAGGTGATGCCAGTAAGGTACCCATATGACTATCTAAATGTGTAGGATAAAACCCCATGCTGCGCGCCCTTTCCAGTTGTGCGTTGATTTCTTTTTCAACTTCATCTGCGCTAGCATGTTTGATCACTTCCTCTACACTGTGCCACATGGCGCCTTCCGGATCAACCAAACCAGGTGTACTATTTTTGCCTGATAAAGGCCCCCACCTGTAACCATTCCATTCTGAGGTAAGCGTTAAATGTAAGCCGGCATCTATTGAAGGATGTTGTTTAAGATAATGTATAAAAGCGGGTACCCAGCCACAGGGCATCATTACACTGCAGGAAGTGGCAACGCCCTTAGTCATAGCATTAATAGCCCCTTCATTAGAATCGAAGCTCATGCCTACATCATCCACATGCAGTATTAATACTTTTGCACCTTTGGGATAACCTAATTTTTCAGCATAAGTACTATCACTGGCCTGCGCTGAAAGAGCAGAAAAAATTATCGAGGCAAAAATTAATGGAAGCAATCTGTTGGTCATACTATTCTTTTTTCGATAAAGGTGTAGTGATCTGGCGTCTCCCTAAAATAATTACTAATTACCATTTATTAATTACTAATTATTCCTACATTCATCCTTCGCCAATGGCAGGCTAAATCTAACGAAAGAAAACCAAAACTCCCAGTGCTATGAAAGCAAAGACCGGTTCCCTTCTCGCTTCCATGATGTTTCTTGAATATTTTATCTGGGGCGCCTGGTATGTAACCATGGGTACTTATATGGTTGAGCACCTGCACGCTACAGGCGTAGAAATAGGTGCCGCTTATAGTGCACTGGCTATTGCTACCATGATCTCTCCTTTTTTTATCGGCATGATCGCAGATCGTTTTTTTGCGGCGCAGCGTATTATGGGTGTATTACATTTAGTGGGTGCTTTACTTTTATTTCTGGCTACCAGAATAGAGAACAGTCATACTTTTTATTGGGTAATACTTGTGTATTCTCTTTTATATATGCCAACCATCGCGTTAAGCAACAGTGTGGCTTTCTCACAAATGAGTGACCCTGGTAAACAATTTCCCTGGATACGGGTGTTTGGAACACTGGGCTGGATTGCAGCGGGTTTGCTCATCGGGCAATTAGGTATTGAAAAAACATCTTCCACTTTTTATATGGCAGCAACCGTATCGGGCGCATTAGGCATACTCAGTTTTATATTACCCAATACCCCACCCAAAGCACAAACTACCGATGCATCACAGGCACTGGGTACGCAGGCTTTTGTATTATTCAAAGAACGGCCTTACCTTATTTTTTTTATTGCCGCCATCCTGGTATGTATTCCCCTTTCTTTTTATTATGGTTTTGCCAATCCTTTTTTAAATGAAATTCATTTTGCCAACGCAGCGAGTAAGATGACATTGGGACAGGTATCGGAAGCTGTGTTTATATTAGCGATCCCCTTTCTGTTTAACAGGATAGGTGTAAAAAAAATGCTGTTGATGGGGATGACGGCCTGGATACTTCGTTATATCTGTTTTGCATATGGTAATGCTGAAACCAATACCTGGATGCTGTATGCAGGTATTATTTTACATGGTATCTGCTACGATTTCTTTTTTGTAACCGGTTATATGTACACGGAGAAAAAAGCGGGCGAAAAAATAAAGAATGCTGCACAAGGCCTGTTCACTTTTGCAACCTATGGTGTGGGTATGTTTATAGGAACCTGGTTTTCGGGATATATTGTTGACAGCAATAAAATTGGCGAACTACATAACTGGCAAAATATCTGGTATGTACCAGCCTATATTGCTTTGGGCGTATTAATTTATTTTATTTTATTCTTCCATGAAAAGAAAACGGCGGTAGCAGACGTGAGTGGTCAGTAGTGAGTAAAAAAATCACTACTCACCACTCACTACTCACAATTAACCAAATCTCTTACAAAACATAACCATCTATCTATGAAACGAATTGCTATGCTGGGTTCCGGTTTTATCGGGCGTTTTTATGCAGACTCATTACAGGGTTACCGGAGCAGGGATAAAGTTGTAAGCGTATATTCCCGCAGGGAAGACAGTGCGAAAAAATTTGCAGCCGATTACAAATGTGATCACTGGACAATAACTATGGAAGAAAGTATTGCACATCCTGATGTGGATGTGGTATGTATTGCCTTACCCAATAACCTGCATGAAGAAGCTGTGATGCTTTGCTGTAAACATAAAAAAGCAGTAATGACTACCAAGCCCCTCGGGCGAAATGCAGAAGAAGCCAAACGTATGTTACTGGCAGTAGAAAAAGCGGGCATCTTTAACGGATACCTTGAAGATCTTGTATACACCCCAAAATTTATTAAAGCAAATGAAAGCGTGAAGAATGGTGCACTGGGCAGAATACTATGGGCTAAATCAAGAGAAACGCACCCCGGCCCTCACAGCGATTGGTTTTGGGATATTGAAAAGGCTGGCGGTGGTTGCATATTGGACCTGGGCTGTCATTGCGTTGAGATTACAAGGAGTTATATCGGGAAAGATATAAAGCCGATAGAAGTGATGTGCTGGGCCGATACACAGGTAAAACCGATTGATGCGGAAGACCATGCTATCGGGTTAGTGAAATATGAAAACGGTGCCATCGCACAGTTTGAAGTGAGCTGGACCTTCCGCGGCGGACTCGACCTGCGCGATGAAGTAATGGGTACAGAAGGAACTATCTGGATCAATAGTTTTTTACGCACCGGCTTTGATATGTTTACTACCGGCAAAGGGGGAGACTATATATCTGAAAAAGCAGAGAGCAATACCGGCTGGTTATTTCCGGTGGGTGATGAACTAAATGAACTGGGTTATAATCATATGTTCATGGATATGTTTAATGCCATGGAAAAAGGTGAACCCCCAAAAGAAACTTTTTATGATGGATATGTTGTCAATGCAGTGCTGGATGCCGCGTACCGTTCCGCAAAAACAAAATTATGGGAGCCTGTTAAACTGGATATCTGGAGAGGCAGAACAGGACTATCAAAAGAATCTCATTTAATAGAATACGATGCGGAACATTACCTGGTAAAAGAGGAAATGACACATTATGGAACAAAAAAACTGATACTGAAAAATAAAGAGTCAGGTAAGATCATTGAAAGGATCATTGATTAATCTTATTTACGTATTTGCGAGGTACGAAGCAACCTATGGTTCTTACTGTAAGTGCTTACTATCTATGTAGAGATTTGTGGAATACTTCGATAAATAATTTTCAATCTTTGCTTAGTGAGATAGTATTACTGTATGTCCTTTAGAACGACGAAGCAATCACAGGTTGCTTCGTACCTCGCAAGGACGAAGTAAAATATAACAGCTGTACAATGATACCCAGAAAATATCGCTTACCATTTCTTTCCCTTCTTTTTCTTTTCGCTTGTAACGCACATGTAGCAAATGAATGGAAAGTATACGGTGGTAATAAAACCAGTAACCATTACACCGCTTTACGCGAAGTTGATACTACCAATGTATCTCAATTACAACCGGCCTGGGAATATCATTGCAAGGACGCAGATGAACATACACAGATACAGGTAAATCCCATTATTATTAACGGAATACTATTTGGCGTTTCTCCCAAACTAAAATTATTCGCACTCGATGCTGCCACCGGAATACAGAAATGGATATTTGATCCGCTGGACACTTCCAAGGCCAGGAAAAGTGGTGGCTATTTTTCTATGAATGTATGCCGTGGCGTAACTTATTACAGCGATGAGAAAGATGCACGTATTTTTTATGCCGCAGGCGCTTCTTTGTTCTGCGTTGATGCAGCAACCGGAAAATCCATTACCTCTTTTGCCGACAATGGAAAACTTGACCTGCACAGTGATCTTAGCAGGGACGTAAAAAACTTATATGTTGCCAGTACCACCCCAGGTATCATTTATAAAGACATGATCATCATCGGCAGTCGCGTTGCAGAAGATGCCGCTGCTGCACCAGGCCATATAAGGGCCTATGATGTACATACCGGAAAACTCCGTTGGATATTTCATACGATACCACAACCTAATGAAGAGGGCTATACAAGCTGGGCAGATAGCAATGCATGGCAACATATTGGAGGGGCCAATGTATGGGCAGGTTTTAGTATGGATGAAGAAAAAGGCATTCTCTATGCGCCCATAGGTTCTGCCTCTTATGATTTTTATGGGGGGAAAAGAATAGGTGAAGACCTCTTTGCAAATTCTGTAGTTGCGCTCGATGCCGCAACAGGGAAACGAATCTGGCATTTCCAGACAGTGCATCATGATATATGGGACAGGGATTTGCCAACAGCGCCTGTACTCGTAAACATTACGAAAGATGGTGAGAAAATAAATGCGCTTGCACAGGTAACCAAATCCGGATTTATATTTTTATTAGACAGGGCTACCGGCAAACCCCTATATCCTGTAAACGAAACCAAAGTGCCTGTTGAAACAGACCTTATTGGTGAACAGCCATGGCCAACACAACCCATCCCCTCATTTCCCGAACCTTTTGCCAGGCAGTTACTCACGGAAAAAGAGCTGAATCATGTGATACCCGATTCATCGTATGCGGACTTAAAAAAAAGGTGGGACAGCACAAAGCATGATCATATGTTTACGCCGCCTTCCAAACAGGGAACGGTTATTTTTCCGGGATTTGATGGTGGTGCAGAATGGGGCGGACCCTCTTTTGATCCATCAACCGGTATATTATATGTGAATGCCAGCGAAATGCCGTGGATATTAACGATGGTGGATCTCAGTAAAAAAAATATCCCCCCTTTACAGGAAAGAAATATTGACGCGGGTAAACGTATTTATACCACTACCTGCATGGCCTGCCACGCAGCGGATAGGAAAGGTTCTGGCAATAACCCCACGTTAATAAATGTGCAGGCAAAGTATACAGAAACAAGTTTTAAAAATCTGCTGAATGAAGGAAGAAGAATGATGCCCGCTTTCAAACAATTGGGGGATGGAGAAAAAGAAGCATTGATGTCTTATATACTCGAAAATAAAAGCTTGCAGGAAAAAAAATATACTGCACAACGCAAAGAAGAAGATAGTTATTTTAAGATGCCCTATTCATCCACAGGCTATCATAAATTTCTTACCAAAGAAGGATACCCCGCGGTAGATACACCCTGGGGAACTTTACATGCCATTAATTTGCATACAGGTAAAGTAGAATGGAAAGCCACCATTGGGGATTACCCCGAATTGAAAGCCAAAGGCATTCATTCGGGTACAGAAAATTATGGCGGTTCAGTAGTTACAGCAGGTGGGCTATTATTTATTGCGGCAACCAGCGATAAAAAGATAAGGGCATTCAATAAAAGAACCGGGCAATTATTATGGGAACACGATTTACCTGCAGCAGGCTTTGCCACACCGTCTGTTTATGAAAAAAATGGAAAACAGTACCTTGTTATTGCTTGTGGTGGTGGTAAATTAGGCAAATCATCCGGCGATAGTTATGTAGCTTTCGCTTTACCCATAAAAAAATAAAAATAAATCAACGACTATGTTATCACCCGATCTTTTTATTCACCATGTTTATTTCTGGCTTGAAAATACCGGAAGCAAAGATGACCATGCTGCTTTGCTTGCAGGTTTACAGGCTTTAAGTAAAGTACCCTCTATTAAACAATTCCATATTGGCGTTCCGGCAAATACTAACCGGAGTGTAATCGAGACCTCTTATGAATTTTCATGGCTGGCTGTTTTTAATACAAAAGAAGAACAGGATGCTTACCAGGTAGACCCCATCCATTTACATTTTGTAGATACCTGCCAGCATCTCTGGAAAAAAGTGATCGTGTATGACTCTGTAGGAGTTTAATACGAATGATTACGAAACCACTAACGGTGTAGTTTTTTAACGAAGAGATACATTACAATAATTTCCGATCACGCAACCAACCCTCGAGTTCTTTATCCCAATTTTCCACATGTCCCCTTTGTTTTTTGGAGAGGGCATATCCGTGTCCTCCTTTTTCATACACATGCAATTCAACAGGTACTTTGTTTTTCTGAAGGGCATTGAAAAATAAAATGCTATTGGCGGGCGATAAAAAATCATCCGCTGACAGTACCAAAAAAGTAGGTGGTGTTTGTGGTGACACATGCAGCTCATTGGAAAATGCGTCTACTGTTTCTTTGGTGGGATGATCGCCCAACAAACGATTTTGCATACCTGTGGGGAAAATACCGGGCTGGTAAGAAATCATAGGATAGGCCAATACCATAAAATCCGGACGAACACTTATAGAAGTATCAACTATCTCGCCATATTGCATTTCAAAATGTGTACCTGCTGTAGATGCGAGGTGACCACCCGCTGAGAATCCCATGATACCAAGTTTATCCGGATCAATATTCCATGTAGCTGCATTACGTCGGATGATTCTTAATGCCTGCTGTGCATCCTGCAAGGGGCGGGCTTCCTTATGCGTCATCAATGCATCATCCGGTAAACGGTTTTTTAAAACAAATGCGGTAATGCCTCTTTCAGTAAACCATCGTGCAATACTATGGCCCTCATGTTCCATGGCCAGCACAAAATAACCGCCACCAGGGCAGATCAGCACTGCAGTGCCATTTGGTTTTTTAGGTGTATGAATATACAATAAGGGCTTTTGAATATTACCGGTAACCGTAACACCATCCTGTGGATTAACGGTAACTTTTTCCGGAATATTTTTTTCGATGGCACCTGGTACCCCATTGGAATATAAGTAAAGCGAGTCATACTGCGCATACCCATTCACAACGCCAAAACCTATACAAACAACAAAAAATAGTTTCTTCATACCTTACTTTTATTTCACAAGATTTTTTTTCAAATAGCTGATACTGGTGGCAATATTTTCAAAAGGTTTGGGAGCGCCATCCTGTTCAATAAAATAATAACGCATACCGGATACAGATGCATTTTTAAATATGGGTTTATAATCGATCACGCCTTTACCAACCTCCAACACATGTTCATATCCTTTATCCAGATCTTTCACATGCCATAAATGGAAACGGCCAGGATGTTGTTTGAACATCTCCACCGGATCTTTACCGCCTTTGATGGCCCAGGCAAGGTCCAGTTCCATTTTTATGTTCTTTTCGGTCTGCGATAATAAAAGATCATAAGGCACCACGCCATCTAGTGCCCTAAACTCAGCATCGTGATTATGATAAGCAAATAAAAGTCCGGCCTTCTTTGCGGCCTCCCCGGCTTTATTCAATACTTCAATAGATGCTTTTACTTCATCCAGTGTACCGATAGGTGTATTGGCACAAACCAGATAACTCACACCACTTTCTGCAGCCTGGTCAACCAGTTCCTGGTAATTATCACGAAGATTTTTCATCGGCGGAATTACCATCGGCTTGCCATCTGCACCCGTTGGCATCTTAGCACCGGCAGGAAGTTTGAAAGGCGCACCTAATACATGGTGTGAGCGCCAGTGCATGCCGGTGTCTTTTACCATAGAAGCAAATTCTTTGGCAGATAATCCATAGTATCCCCCCTTTCTGC
Organism: Chitinophagales bacterium; assembly: GCA_038222655.1. GTDB lineage: Bacteria > Bacteroidota > Bacteroidia > Chitinophagales > Chitinophagaceae > Sediminibacterium. The sequence continues at coordinate 33,103 of JBBRHM010000018.1, forward strand.
TGAAAGCAGATTCAATTTCTTTATATCCAATGTCAGAAATCTTTTTCAGGTTACTGGGTACATCGTTATCCATCACACCAAATAAAGTGAACAATTGCAGGCCCGGCCCAGGCCTATTTTTTCTATTGCTAAATGTGTTGGCCAATACATCTTTGTTCAGCAATAAACTGCCTAAAGCAAGTGCAGAGGTGGTTTTGAGAAAGGAACGACGATTATTCATAGGGAGGTTTTTATGGTTAGTTACCTAAAGTTTCAAAAACAGTTGTATTTGTCCGCTTTTTCATTTTCATTGCGTCGTGATGACACAATGATACTTATTAATTTGTGAAATCCATATGAAAACCGCTGGTTTTTTATGCTATTTTCGGGGTACCATGGCTATTAACAAGACAAAACAGGATGTTCTGCGGGATGGGGGCAAATTATTCGTCCCGTCACTGTCACTGGATTGTGTCATATTCGGTTTTCATGAAAACCAATTGAAGGTCCTGTTGCTTAAAATGAAAAATGCGGACCAGTGGGCGCTTCCAGGTGGATTTATTTATAAAGAGGAAGATATAGAAGCAGCGGCCAGCCGCGTACTTAAGCAACGTACGGGTATTGATGATATTTTTTTACAGCAGTTTCATGTATTTGGGGATCCGGCAAGATCTGATAAAAAATTTCATCTGAACATGATGAAAAAAGATGGCGTTACAGTAGCCAAAGACAACTGGATATTGAAGCGCTTTATAACGGTGGGATATTATGCATTGGTTGATTTTGCCTTTGCCCTACCCGTACCCGACCATAGTTCGGTTGCCTGTGAATGGTGGGACCTGCACGATATTAAAGAACTGTTCATGGATCATAAAAATATTCTTCACAAAGCACTGGAAACACTTCGTTTGCAGTTGAATCACCAGCCCATCGGTTATAATTTATTGTCACAGAAATTTACCATGCCCGAGTTACAGAAACTGTATGAAACCATTTTAGATAAAAAACTGGACAGAAGAAATTTCCAGCGGCGCATGACGGGTTATGGCATTCTAAAACGGTTAAAAGAAACACGCAAGGGGGGGGCGCATAAAGCACCCTACCTCTATTCATTCGATCTGCGAAAATATAAGAAAGCTTTAGCAGAAGGATTACAGGGTGGATGGTAATTATTGACTGTAGCTTTGTAATTTTAGACAGTACAAAAAAATCATTTTATTTTTATGAGCCCTTGGTTAAAAATAATATGGTTCTGTGCCAGCGCGTTTTTATTCATTGGCTGCGACAGGATCACGAAAGATCTCGCAAAAGAGCACCTGCAGCATAAAGCATCACTTTCTTATTTGCATAACACTGTAAGATTAGTGTATGTAGAGAATACAGGCGCAGCTATGAGTTTTGCAGATGATCTTCCCCGGGCAGCCAGCTTCTGGCTGCTGAGCATATTGCCCCTCATTTTTTTGATACTATTATCTGTGTATACCGTTAAGTATGCAGGAGAGATGCGCTTTGCTAAAATATTCTCATTTTCTTTAATTATTTCAGGCGGCCTGGGTAACGTTATCGACAGAATAATTTACGACAGACACGTGACCGATTTTATGATCGTTGGAATTGGTAAAATCCAGACCGGTATTTTCAACTTCGCTGATGTTTGCGTAACAGCAGGCGCTATCGGATTAATGCTGTATTACCAAGAGAAAAAAACAACAGGCGCGTCTGTGCCCTGATGGTTTTTCAATAACACAAGACTAACGAAATGGTAAAGGGGTTTGCTTTATCCCACTTTAACATCATCTGATCATGTTCTGCATAATCAAATTTTTCAACCACAGAAAGGCTTCGTTAGCGCAGAATTATATATTGCCTTTCTTTAATTCACTAACTGCAAAATCGGCTGCCCTTGCCGTTAATGCCATATACGTAAGTGATGGATTCTGGCAGGCAGATGATACCAT
>JBBRHM010000019.1:0-34613 GCA_038222655.1 Chitinophagales bacterium
GAAAGTCAGGAGTGCAGAGTTAAATGGGTTTACTTCCACACTCCCGGCTTTATATTCTATAAAGAAATCACACTATTGCTGCCCCCGAAAATATTGGGATTTTCGCTATCAGCAGCAGGATCATTAATCCATTCCGTTGCATTAACGCGATATTTGAATTCATGTTTTGAATCTTTTGGTAAAGAAACATCTGCAGAAAAACTGCCATCTTTCTTTTTGCTCATCACCACTGAATTTTTCCAGTCACTATTCAGGCCTAGTATCTCAATTGTTTCAGCATTCTCAACGACAAAAGAAAATTTTACTTTACAATAATCTTTTGTTTTGAAATAAGTTTTTTGTATCATAGTTGGGTGTATTTCTATGCTTAATACCATTTTCAGAAAAAAGTAACCCCTGCAAATGATAATAATAATAAAAATATATGTTAGCACGTGTTCATCACCTCGATTTAGCAATGATGGTAGCTTTATTTTGCCGAGAGCGGAGCATTTTCGCAGCGGCAAATTAGAATTAAATTAATTATGGAAAACAGCCTCTAACAATAGAAATTTTTTTATATGACGCCCAAAGAAATGATTAACAAATGGGTTAAACTGTTTAACCAAAAAGACACTGCCGGCCTGGCCAATTTATATGCGGAAGATGCTATTAATCACCAGGTGGTTACAGAACCATTGGTAGGCAGGGATGCCATTAGAAAAATGTTTGAAAATGAAATGGCGAAAGCTGAAATGGTCTGTATCATTGAAAATATTTTCCAGGACAGCGAATGGGGCATACTTGAGTGGCGGGACCCACTGGGCTTACGGGGTTGTGGCTTCTTTAAAATACAAAATAACCTGATTATATTTCAACGGGGTTATTTTGACCAGCTCAGTTTTTTACGGCAACATAATTTACCTATGCCATAAAGGATGCCCGCTCATGAATAAGCAAGGGATCCTCTCCCTTACATATTATTTCTTTACAAAGATAGCTTTTGGTAACATGGCATGAACCCCCACATTGCCGTCAACCAATTGCGTGATATTTACATCCACTGCTATACTCGAAAGCATATAAGCATCGGCCTGCGATAATTTTTTTTCATCCATCAAATAACGGATCATTTCACGCACGGCAATATGCGTGGCAGCATTCAGATCCCTGTCGCAGCCCATGGTAATAATATGCGTAGTCGTTTCTGCACGCGGCCAGTGTAAGGTCTTGCCTTTGTGTACCACAAACTGAATCATTGCTTTTAACGATGTTTCAATGGCTGTAATATCCACTTCGCCATTTCCCTGCGCAGCATGACCATCACCTATTTCAAACAGTGCACCTTTTACATGCACGGGAATAAAAAGTGAACTGCCTGCTACTAATTCTTTGTTGTCGAGATTGCCGGCATTGATCCATGGTGGCGCACTGTTCCAGCGGCCCGCTTCTTTTGGTGGTGCTACGCCGGCACTTCCAAAAAAAGGATGTAGGGGAATCTCTATTCCATCAGAAAAATGGCCAATCATTTTTTCTTTATCCAGGGGGATAATGCGCGTTTTCCGGTCGAATATTTCATCCGATAAAAAACCGTTTTGGCCAATGGCATTATACCCGTAAGGGATAGCGAGGTCAATTGAAAGAAAACGTACTTCGAGTATATCTCCGGGCTCTGCTTCTTCAATATATACAGGACCGGTTAGTATATGTCCGCCCGGTCCACGGTCTTTAACAGCCTGCACATCGCGTAATTCTTTTTCCACCTGTGCCGCCGGAACACCAGCTGCTTCTAAGCGCTCAGGGCTGGAAGTAAGAAGTGTATGTATTTTTACATGATCACCCGATTGAATGCGAAGGGCGGGTGGCATTTCCGACCAGTAATGACCCCAGGCCACTGTTGTGGGAGAAGGAATTAATATATAAGGATCTGATGCAGATCCTTTCTTCTGCGCCGTAACAGAAAGGGATACGCTAAAGAGCATAAGAACCGCGAATATTTTACCGGGAACAGACAGCATGATTTTTTAGAAATTTATGATTCTATACTATTGGGTAGTGACAAAAAGAAACCACCCTCAGTTTCTATTCTAAATATACACTTCCACAATTAAAACATTTTCATTTTTTTCTGTGCAATTTTTTTTGACGCAGATTCACTGAATCAATCTGTGGCAATGTGTTTACAATAAAACTAACGCATACAGCTTCTAAAATCTTTTTCTTTTCCATTCAACGGCAATGGCAGAGCCCTCTGCAAGCATAACAGATTCTGGTGCCTGGCTATTTAAGAAACTAAAACTATGTCCATACATTTCGCCAAAATCACAGCTAATATGATACTGCTGTATGGTATTTATTTTCCATGATGGATGGGCTATGGTATATTCTTCGGATGCGGTATCATTAATTTTGGTATACCCATAATAATGTTCAAAAATAAATTCTTCAAAACTGTTTTTTTGCATAGCGTTTTTTTCTAATCCCGCTTTTACCGAAAGACTGTTCCATTGCTTATTCGTCTTCCATTGGTATTCGATGTGTTTAGCGTCAGTATCCAATCTCCATGCATGTTTGGTAGGAATGGCGGTATAATGCTCTTTATACAGCCAATTGGCCACCCAGGCTACCAAAGAATAAGGCACCGTTTCATTAATAAACACCACGCCACGCTTTATCGAATTGCCTTCTGTCCTGTTTACATAAAACCTCAGATTTACTTCTTCAAAAGTTCCCAAACCGGGAATGGGGATGCCGTATATTTTAGTTTTCTTAAATAAAAAACCAACCAGACTAACAATGGCTTTACCCTGATAAAGATCTAATGAAACCCCATTGGGAAGATAAGGCAAAAGCACGGCAGGATCTACAGCGTAATTAGCCATGATCAGGTTTTCCCAGGTAGCCGTCAGAAAATTTTTCATGCATTGGCAGATTTTGAACAGCGCGGAAGAAAGTGATTATCTTTTTGAAATTTTATTTTTAGAAATGGTCCGTTGCAGGCTGCTCTTAAACCTATCAATCCCTTTCACACGTTTGGCCAAATGTTTTGTTTGGCAGCCTTCCACTCTTTTTCTCCATAATGTATAACTGCTCAACTTTAAATGTTTTTTCATTAGCCGTTTTACGTCTGCTTCCTTATAACCAAATTGAAATTCTATGGCTTCAAAAGGCGTTCTATCTTCCCAGGCCATTTCAATAATGCGATCAAGATTAAGTTCCACCTTTTCTTTCTCTGGCGGAAGGTTAGAGTGACAATCTATTGTAACAAATTTACTGTTATCAACATATTCTTGTTTATTACTTTCTATCATGTAAAGAATCCTCAGGTTATTGATTGTTTTTTAATCGTATTAATTACATTCACAGGGTACTATTCATAAATAAACAATCCATAAGGGTTATTGTTTACTATTATACAATGCAAATTTGTAAATATGAAATATACCAACCGAAGAAAGTTTTTGCGTAACTCCGCTTTATTGATTACAGGTGCAATAGCCGGCTCCTCTTTTCATAGCAAACAGAATAAGCCATTATTATCTTTTTCTACGCTTGGATGCCCGGATTGGTCCTTTGAAAAAATTATGAATTTTGCTGTGGCGCATTCCTACCAGGGTATTGAGCTGCGCGGAATCCTTCGTCAAATGGATCTTACAAAATGTAACGAATTCAGCAATACGCAAAACAGGAAAACTACTATGAAACTTATGGAAGATAAAGGGTTGCGTTTTGTTAACCTCGGTTCTTCTGCTACTTTACATTTTGCAGGAGCTGCGGAAAGGCAAAAGAATCTTGATGATGGCCGGCGTTTTATTGATTTGGCACATCAGATTGATTGTTCCTTTGTACGTGTGTTTCCAAATAATTTTCCCAAAGAACAGGAAAAAAATAAAACGATGGATCTGATTACAAAAGGCCTGCTCGAATTAGGAGAGTATGCAAAAGGAACTAAGGTTACTGTATTAATGGAAACACACGGCGATCTTGTAAAAACAGATAACCTTTTAACGATCATGAACGCCGCCCGGCATGAACATACAGGCCTTGTATGGGATATCTCAAACATGTGGACCATAACTAAAGAGCCGCCGATAGAAGTGTATAAAAAATTAAAACCTTACATACGGCATACCCATATTAAGGATGAAAAAATGCTTGATGGTAAACAACAGTATACTTTACTTGGACAAGGTGACGTACCCATTTTTGAAGCTATTGATGAATTAATAAAAAGCAATTACAAGGGATATTATAGTTTTGAATGGGAGAAACTATGGCACCCTGAAATTGCTTCACCTGACATTGCATTAGCCGATTATCCAAACGCTATGCGAAAGCATTTTAAAAATGGTTAATTTGGTCCTTCTTTAATCTTAATCAATTATTAAAATCCATGCCCGGAGACACCCCTTACCTGAACAATAAAGCAAAAACACAAAATTCCTATGATGCCATTATCGTGGGATCCGGCATCAGTGGCGGATGGGCCGCAAAAGAATTGTGTGAAAAAGGCTTGAAGGTATTATTACTGGAAAGGGGCGGTAATATTGCGCATCCAACTTATCCAACAGCAACAAAAGATCCATGGGAGTTTACACATCACCTGCGGTTAACGGAAGAAGAGAAAAAGAAACAGTTTGTTCAAAGCCGTCATTACTCTTTTAAAGAAGATAACAAGCATTTTTACATCAACGATCAGGATAACCCTTATGAAGAAACCAAAAGGTTCGACTGGATCAGGGGTGATATTGTTGGGGGCCGTTCTTTATTGTGGGCAAGGGCCTGTTACCGCTGGAGCGATTTGGATTTTGAAGCGAATAGTAAAGACGGTTATGGAGTAGACTGGCCCATACGTTATAAAGACATCGCTCCCTGGTATAATTACGTAGAATCTTTTATCGGCGTAAGCGGCCAGGCAGAAGGCATTCCACAATTACCAGACGGAATATTTCAACCTCCTTTTGAAATGAATGCCGTGGAAAAACATTTTAAGCAAAAAATTGAAACTGTTTATTCAGACCGTAAAGTGATCATGGGCAGAACAGCTAACCTTACCAAACCCGTTCAGGGCAGGGGTCAATGTATGGCACGTGATCTTTGTCACCGCGGCTGTCCCTTTGGCGCTTACTTCAGTACCAATGCGAGTACCATGCCCGCGGCTTACGCTACCGGCAACTTAACCGTGAGACCACATTCGCTCGTTAATAAAGTTTTGTATGATGAGCAAAAGCAAAGGGCAACTGGATTAGAGATTATTGATACCGTTACCAACCAAACGCAGGAGTTTTATGCACGCATCGTTTTCTTAAATGCATCAACTGTGGGAACAGCTTTTATTCTATTAAATTCCATCTCGCATCGGTTCCCAAATGGCCTTGGAAATGGTAGCGACCAGGTGGGACGTAATTTGATGGATCATCACAAAGGCCTGTCCGCTTCTGCTGAGGTAGAAGGTTTTGAAGATATGTATTACTATGGACGCCGACCCAACAGTATTTATATACCCCGCTTTAAAAATATACAGGAAAATAATGCAGGATTTCTTCGCGGGTATAATTTTGGAGCAAGCGCCTCGCGTGGAAAATTTCAAACGGATAACGGGATCGGTGCAGCCCTTAAAGAATCGCTCACTGAACCAGGTAAATGGCAAATGGGCATTTATGGATTTGGTGAATGTCTTCCTTACGCTGATAACCGTATCACTTTACACAAGGATAAAAAAGATAAATGGAATCGCCCGTTAATAGCGGTGGATTGTGAGTTTAAAGCAAATGAAATGGCCATGCATGAAGACATGGGTTTGGTGGCAAAGGAAATGCTGGAGAAAGCCGGCTTTTCAGGAATTACCATCCGCAATAAAATGTCTTTTCCTGGCAATGCCAATCATGAAATGGGTATTGCACGTATGGGGCATGATCCCCAAACTTCCGTTTTAAATAGTTTTAACCAAATGCATGAAGTGCCCAATGTATTTATCACAGATGGTTCGTGCATGACGTCCAGTTCCAGCGTTAATCCATCCCTTACCTATATGGCACTTACTGCCAGAGCCTGTGATTATGCTGTTAAGGAAATGAAGCGCTTACATATTTAGATCCTGATAGAGGATTACTATCAATGGTTACCAGAGCAACGTTTTTTTCATTTACATTATAATTCTCTTACCCAGATATTTCGATAGCTAATAGGTTCGCTTTTATCACCATGCGCCTGTAATTTTATAGGAGCAGGTCCATGTTTTTTATAAGAAGGTAATCCTATATATGGCGTATCACCTTTCAATTCAAAATTATTTTGCACAAGAATACCGTTAAGGAGTACGGTAATGCGTGCAGGAGAGGCAACCATTCCATCGTCTGTAAAACGCGGAGCTGTCCAAACAACATCATAGGTCTGCCACTCGCCTGGTTTCAGGCAGGCATTAACCAAAGGAGGGGTTTGTTTATATATGCTCCCGGCCTGTCCATTTACATAGGTTGAATTATTATAATTGTCAAGTACCTGTAATTCATACCCACCTGCGCCAGAAGGGAAAGCGGCTAAAAAAATGCCACTGTTGCCACGCGCCTGACCGGAGCCGGTAATATTTGCCGGAATTAGGTATTCAATATGTAATTGATAATTTATAAATGATCTTTTGGTTTCTATATCGCCTGTCATTTTATTTACCGTCATTGCATTATCCCCCAGGGTCCATTTTGCCGGGGCAGTGCGGTCTTTGCTGGAAACCCATTCTTCCAGGGTTTTCCCATCAAATAAAACAATAGCATCGGAAGGTGCTTTATGAGCATTTCCCGGTGTTACCACTTTGGGAACCGGGCTATAATATTCTGTTAGTGTAGGATCTCCTTTTGTTTGTGCCATGGCTGTTAAGGAAGCAAAAGAGAAAACTAAAAAAGATACAATGTGCTTACAATTCATAACTATTAAATTTTAGGTAAGGAATATCCATTGTGGTATGGTTTCAGTAAATAGGCTTCATTAACAGATTGATCTGCAAATTTGCCGGTTGCTTTATCCCATATTAATTTTTTACCGGTTTGATAAGAAATATTACCCATTTGAGCGACAGTGGCCACATGTGCGCCAGCCTGTATAGAACAATGCAAGTCTTCTGTTTTGCGTGATTTAACAACATTCACAAAATTAACCCAGTGTTTGTCCAGGCCATTATCCATTGATTTTTGAAAAGGATAACTGATTTTATTTTTACCCTGTTTTTCTTCTATTACTTCCCATCCCCCGCGGTTTAGTATCAAGGTTCCATTATTGCCAATAAAAGCAATACCGTGATCTCTTCCATAAGAACCATTATCAATACCCATGGCAGAATCCCATACCAGGTTAAACCCATCAAACTCATACATGGTGGTTAATGTGTCGGGCGTTTCTTCATATAATTCAGGATAGGCAAACTTACCGCCTACACCCACAATGGATTTAGGAACGTCTGCTTTCATTCCCAGTAAAGCATAATCCAGGAGATGAACACCCCAGTCTGTCATCAGTCCACCAGCATAGTCCCAGAACCATCGAAAATGAAAATGAAATCTGCTGGCATTAAAAGGCCGCAGTGTTGCGGGGCCCAGCCATTGCTTATAATCAACCCCACTAGGCGGGTTGCTATCCGGCACTACGGGCTGCGGCCGCATCCATCCCTGGTAACACCATACTTTAACTGTGCGGATATTACCCAGCTGGCCACTATGTACAAAATCAACTGCGTCTTTAAAATGTTGCTGACTTCTCTGCCACTGTCCGCCCTGTACCACTTTATTATATCGTTGTTGTGCAGCAACCATGGTTCTGCATTCGATAATAGAATTACCAACAGGCTTTTCAACATATACATCTTTACCGGCCTCGCAGGCATGTATCATTATCAATGCATGCCAATGATCGGGGGTACCAATAATTACGGCATCAATATCTTTTTGATCTAATAGTTTTCGATAGTCATTATATACCTGTATGCCAGCGGTTTCATAATCTTTAGCAGCTAATTCTTTTAAGCGTTTTTGAATTACGTTCGTATCAATATCACAAACGGCTACCAGTTTTACGCCGGGCACTTTTAAAGCTGCCGTTACATTAGACCAGCCCATGCCATTAATACCAATAGCGCCAATATTTAACTGTTCACCCGGAGAAGTATGGTTTTTAAAAATCGCAAAACCAGGGTTATTTATAGCAGAGGCTAATAAGCCCCCGCCCAACAGTGTGGCAGATTGCTGTATAAATTTTTTTCTCGATGGCATAGGGCATTTATTTAAAGTATACCGGAAAAACAAAAGAAAGATAAGTCAATATAAGTATGATTAATTGATTCAAAAAAAAATTCCTGTAGTTAATATAAGGTAAACGAACCTGGTGCCGGGAACCGGCCCGGAATAACCAATAAAAAAAGCGTCTCATTTTATTGAAACGCTTGTAATAATCATATTGAGGCGCGGTTACATTTTCATTTTGTCCATTTTCATTTTCCCCATTTTCCCATTCATGTTACACATCTCACCTTCTTTCATCATCATGGTTTTACCATTTTTCATTTTGCAGGTACCGTCTTTCATACAAACTGTACCATCACTCATGGTCATGTCTTTGTCCATCATCATCATTTTACCATTCTTCATCATCATCATTTTACCATCTTTCATCATTACACAATCTTTCATGGAATGATTCATTTTGCCATGGTGCATTTTTTTTGCTGATGTACCGTTTTGTGCATTAACGGTTGTGTTTAAAACAAAAGCTGCGAGTACGATTAAAACATATTTCATATTCAGGTATTTATAGCGGTAGTGCTTTTTATCAAAACCGCTGGTTAAAAAATTTCAGGCTCTTTAAAGCTAAATCTTTATTTAGTATTCGTTTCAAACTATTACTCCTGACTGCCATATCTTTTGTTAAACTGATGAATCACTTTTCTAAATATGTGATATATATAAAACATGCGGGTAATTATGTAATTTTTTTTAAGCAGTATATGCTATTAATAATACCGATTGGCAATACCGGCCCTATAACTATAATTCTATTATTTGCCTCTTTGGGTATTGTAAAGAAATTTCAATTACGCGTCAACTGTCTTTTAAAGAATGCCCAGGCCTCTAAATGAACGTCAATATCATTTGGATAGTCATGTTTGCCCCCAATTACTTTTAAGAGAATTACTTCAGGTTTTCCTTTGGTTGAAAAGGTATAACGCTCAATAGTTTTTCCATCAGCAGGATCCGTATCAGCAAGGAGTTCTTTTAAAGGTTCTCCTTTGTACCCGTCCAGACCCGACCAGTAATGAAATGTGTTTTCAGTAGAACGAACTGTTCCAAGAACAACGCCCGGTATCCTCACTTCACCCCCATTATAAGGATTCACGGGATCTGCCGTTCCATTCACGATCATTACGGATATAGGCAGCCTTGCTTCCGAGCAATCCATATTGGCACTATCGGGCAGGTTGGCTATGATGGCAGTAATGGCTCTGAATTTCTGAGGCATGGTAAGTGCCAATTTATACGCCATATGGCCGCCACCAGAAGTACCAACGGCAAATACCTGTTGGGTATTGATATAATAATTTTTAGCGAAATAACTGATCATCCCGTCAAAGAAACCGTGCTCATCAATATTCTCAAGATTGGCAGCTGCATTGGAAGCTTTTCTGCATTCATTCCAATATTTTTTATAGCCATCCGGATAAACCAACATCAGGTTTTCACTGTGTGATTGTTCTTCGAGTTTTGCAGACCTGTTTATCATGGCTTCGCCTTTGCCACCAGAACCATGCAAAACAAAAACAAGGCTCCCACCAGTTTTGCTGTTTTGTGGTTTGGTAAAATGGAAAACGCGGTAATGACCGTCTATCCATAATGAATCATTGATAAGTTGTGATTGGAGATTAAGGGAAGCAAGCAGGACAAAGCAACCTGTAATAATAAGTTTCATCAGGAGTATTTTTAACAATGTAATACATTCCGATATGCGACAACAAATTTTTTGCTGTTTCGAAGTGAACACAATCGTATTGTATGTAGATCATCTCCTATGCCTTACTTATGTAATAAAGAAATAGAAAAGGTGGCCCGTTGCCAGACCACCTTTTTAAGTAAATAGTAATGTTATGAGATCAGGCCAGATCAAAACGGTCAAGGTTCATTACCTTGGTCCATGCTGCAACAAAGTCCTGTACAAATTTTTCCTGTGCATCTTCACAAGCATATACTTCAGCTATGGCCCTAAGTTCTGAGTTAGAACCGAAGATAAGATCAACACGCGTACCGCTCCACTTGATTTCTCCTGTTTTGCGATCACGTGCCTCAAAAACATTCTGAGCGTCTGAAGTAGCGTTCCACTTTATACTAAAATCGATCAGGTTCACAAAAAAATCATTGGTGAGTGCTTCGGGGCGTTTGGTGAAAACACCTTGTTGAGACTGATCGAAATTCGTATTCAGCACACGCATACCACCCACAAGAACAGTGAGCTCAGGTGCCGTTAGCGTTAACAGTTGTGCTTTATCCAGCAATAATTCTTCTGCCGTTGCAACGTGTTTAGGTTGGAAGTAATTGCGGAACCCGTCTGCAGCGGGTTCGAGTACAGCAAATGATGCAACATCTGTTTGTGTCTGCGATGCATCGGTTCTGCCAGGTGTAAACGGAACGTTTACAGAATGACCGCCAAGCTGAGCTGCTTTCTCAACACCGGCACAACCCCCCAATACGATTAGATCAGCGATGGAAACCTGTTTTCCGCCAGACTGTGCACTGTTAAATTCTTTTTGAACATCCTGAAGCTTAGCCAGTACATTAGCTAGTTGCGCAGGGTTATTCACTTTCCAGTCTTTCTGGGGAGCCAAACGAATGCGTGCACCGTTTGCACCTCCTCGTTTATCAGAACCCCGGAACGTTGAAGCTGATGCCCATGCGGTTGATACAAGCTGTGATACAGAAAGTCCTGAAGCCAGTATCTTATTCTTAAGTGCAACGATATCTTTATCGTCAATTAGTTCATGGGTAACTGAAGGAACAGGGTCTTGCCAGATCAATTCTTCAGCAGGTACCTCAGTACCCAGATAGCGCGCAATAGGACCCATATCGCGGTGTGTGAGTTTGAACCAGGCACGCGCAAAAGCATCTGCAAACACAGCAGGGTTTTCGAAGAAGTTTCTTGAAATTTTCTCGTAAACAGGATCTACTCTTAAGGCTATGTCCGTTGTTAACATAAATGGTGCGTGACGTTTAGACGCGTTGTGCGCATCAGGCACAGTACCCGCGCCGGCGCCATCTTTTGGTTGCCACTGCTGTGCGCCGGCCGGACTCTTACTCAGCTCCCATTCGAAACCGAAGAGATTCTCGAAATAGTTATTGCTCCATTTAGTAGGCGTAGTGGTCCAGGCACCTTCAAGGCCGCTGGTAATTGTATTTTCTCCATTACCGCTACCAAATGTGTTGTTCCAGCCAAGGCTTTGCTCCGCAATACCTGCAGCTGCAGGCTCTTTACCGATATGTTGGCCAGGATCGGCAGCACCATGGGTTTTACCGAATGTGTGACCACCCGCAATTAACGCTACCGTTTCTTCATCATTCATAGCCATACGGCCAAAGGTTTCGCGGATGTCGCGGGCAGAGGCAAGCGGATCAGGATTTCCGTTAGGGCCCTCCGGGTTTACATAAATGAGACCCATTTGAACAGCAGCAAGCGGATTTTCGAGATCACGATCAGCAGTGTAGCGCTCGTCTCCCAACCATTCTTTTTCAGAACCCCAATAAATGTCTTCTGCGGGTTCCCAAACATCCTCACGTCCGCCAGCGAAACCAAAAGTTTTGAAGCCCATCGATTCGAGGGCACAGTTACCGGCAAGGATCATCAGGTCTGCCCAGGAAATTTTCTTTCCATATTTTTTTTTAATGGGCCAGAGCAGCAAACGCGCCTTGTCCAGATTTGCATTATCGGGCCAGCTGTTGAGTGGTGCAAAACGCTGTGTACCAAAACCTGCCCCACCGCGTCCGTCAGCAATGCGGTAAGTGCCTGCACTATGCCATGCCATACGGATGAAGAAGGGACCATAGTGGCCGTAGTCGGCTGGCCACCAGTCTTGCGAGGTGGTCATAAGATCAAAAATGTCTTTTTTCAAGACAGCCAGATCAAGACTCTTAAACTCTTCAGCGTAATTAAATGTGTTACCCATAGGGTTAGACAGTGAAGAGTTTTGACGAAGGATGTTCAATTTTAACTGATTGGGCCACCAGTCACGGTTTCTTGTGCCACTGCCTGCGCTTTGTTGTAAGGCTCCTCCATGAAATGGGCACTTGGCTTCTTCGTGGTTGATGTGAGCCATTGTCTGATTTTCTTCGTTATTCATATTGCAGTTGTTTTATTTTATTAGAGGGATAATAGCGAATGTATTAATGAATTCACCAAAAGGGTTATCTATTTAATTTATTAACTCATAGATAAAAGCTATCAACTTATAAAAAGCATCGTATCATCGGCCAATCAACAGGGCTATATTGAAAGCGATAGGAACATGAAAGCCGATAGATTGTTTAATCTGCCTGTCAAATCCTCTTACTTGATGAAGCAAAACGTTGACAGTATGGATTACGAAAGTAAATGCAGAGGGTATAGAATAGGAGTTGACGGAATAGACAATGGGCGTAAGTTTAAAACAACTTCACAGTTTGCAAAGACTAAAATATTGAAGGCGGATAACTTTCCTTTTTTAATTCTTTAATATCATTTATAAGCTGATCAATTTCCAGATCAAGTGTACCATTATAGATGCCACGGATTCTTTTTGTTCCATCAATCAGCACAAAATGCTCTGTGTGTAAAAACGCTGTACTGTCTTTCGTAAAGCCAATAGCTTCCTCCGCAAAATAAGAAGTACGTGCCAACCTATAGATGTTTGCTTTAGGTCCGGTTAGAAAATGCCAGTTTTTATTGGTTATTTTTTTTCTTTCCATGTATTTTTTTAAACGGCTTACACTATCTATCCATGGCATAACTGAATAAGACAGCAGCATCACATTGTTATCATCTTGAAAAGTATTGCTAACCTGCTGCATATGATCTGTCATTACCGGGCAAATACTTCCGCAACTGGTGAAGATAAAGTTGGCCACATGAATCTTTCCATCAATGTTATTTTGTGTAATAGTGCGCCCGTTCTGGTCGGTAAAGGAAAAATTTTCTACCTGGTGCGTAATTTTATTTTTTACTTCCTCTTTGCCGCCGGCTATAAAAACGGCTGAAAAATCGGGAGTATTGTAATAGGGAAGGCGATGTGTTTTTTCCTGCTTACAGGAAAAAAAGAATAAGCTACTTATTATTAAAAATACGATCCGATACATTTTTACAGTTTTTAGTACCTAATAAGCCATACCGGCGGCCATTTTTTATAACATAGTTTGATTTTATTTTGCCGTTATCGTACCATGCTTTTTGTACGCCATCTTCGTAACCATTTTTATAATTCATTTCTTTTATCGGGGTTCCATCTGCAAGCCATTCTTTACAGGCACCCTCATATTCTCCTTTATAAAAATTGTATTCCAGCTTTTGTGCGCCATTTCCCCAAAAAGCAGTATAGCTACCTTCCTTTTTTCCATTGTCAAAATACCTGCTTTCCTTTAATGCGTTGCCAGGGTAAAATTCTTTCCATTCTCCATGCTCTCTTCCATCTTTATATGTTCTTACCAGCTGTGTATCCTTATTGGCATAGAGAGAAAATAGCTTTCCTGAAAAAGGACTATTGTTGATATAGGTGATGCCGCGTTGTGTTTCTATTTTAGCGCTGTCCAGGTTTATAACTGAAACAGTGCTCCACTTAGTTGTTTCATGATTGCAGCAACTGAGCAGAAAGACTGTAACGATGAGCAACGTTCTATTGCGATACCGTGCCTGCTGTTCCATAAAATCCGCTTCCATTGAGATAAGGGTCAGTACTGGTAATATGATAATGATAGATACCGTTGGGATACTCAGCCGTACCAACCGTATGGCCATGATAAGCGTCAAGATTGCTGTTGGTAACAGCAACACCATTTTCCATGGGTCCATACACAGGAAATCCGTCTAATAAAAAGCCCAGCAAGGAAGATTTGGTTGCTTTAACTGTAGTTAAGTAGGTAGGTTCTACATGGTAATGGTATTGCCCTGTCTGTTGCGGATGGCCCCAATAACGGTCAAAACTTGTAACTTCTTTTGTAAGGAGTTGATTGGGACCAGCATACTGGTTAAAAAAAGGGACACCGTTTAATGAAATGCCAATAGGACCCAGCGGAGTGGGGGAATGTGCAGATGATTGCAAGGGATTTAAGGGTATTTTAAATGTATACAATTGAGATGAAATGGTATTAGGGTTTTTTGAAAAAGTGTATCCATCAAACGTAGTTCCGCTAAAATCTTCATATAAACTGTTGCCGGTGGGATAGTAGACGCTTTTATGGTCAGGTAATCCATTGCTCTTAATCACAACATAATTACCCTCCACATACATGTCCGAAGCACCATAGATCTTTTTATATACATCAGGTACTGCTTGCGTGGTTGGGGTGCTTAACACGTTATTATCCTTATTGCAGGAAGACAATAAGACCATGCTGAATAAAAAACCAAGTAAGGAGAGATCCATAATTTTATTTTTAGAGTTGTAGATACTGATACGACAATGCAATAAAAATCCTTCACTGCCGTAAGAAATTTTAGGGGCGCCTTCTCCCTTTAGGCAGAAAATATGCTGCAAGTTCTCTGGTAAGATTTTTGTAATCTGCTAATTGGTCAGGATGGCATATTTTTTTTATTTCCTGGAAATGGCTGTAATGAGCTGCTTCAATCTGTTGCTTTAATAACGTAAGCCGGGTCATTACTGAATCCTTGGATGTTGAGTCGGAGACGAGTGTTGCATATAACTGGTTTTTACCCGCTAGAATGTTATCCTCAAGTTGTTTTATTCGGGCCTGGTGTTCCACAATTAGTTTTTCATATTGTATTACCTGGTCTTTATCGAAATGCAACTTTTGAATTATGGTAAACTTCGGGCCATCATCAGGAGGAAACCCCGGGCCATTATGTATTCCTGGAGGTGGAATTCTTGTAAAAAGGAAAACAAGCAGGCCGAGATTCACCAGGAGCAGTCCGGCGACCAGGATAGTTAAAAGTTTTACTTTATTCATTGTACAGGTCATTTGAAGTTGATAAATGCATGGAGGTAACCACTTTTTCTATATTATTTACAGTTACAGGCTTATTAAAGGAGAAAACCACATAAGCATTTGCGAACAATAAAATGGTAAATGAAGCTGTTATGATCCA
The DNA here is from genome assembly GCA_038222655.1 of Chitinophagales bacterium. Taxonomy (GTDB): domain Bacteria; phylum Bacteroidota; class Bacteroidia; order Chitinophagales; family Chitinophagaceae; genus Sediminibacterium. Next base: position 15,298 of record JBBRHM010000019.1, read on the forward strand.
TTTCCACTGTGGTGAAATATGGGTTGGTGCATAGGAATTGATCTTTGCTTCGATTCTTGTTAAAAGAAATGGGGGGGCTTCCACCCGTTTAATTTTTTGTAAGGCTTCTAGTTTCTTATCAATATTCATACCTGGTCTAATTTATATTATACGATTATTGGTTCAGTTTCCTTTGGTCTCATTTAATATTTTTGAGAGATTGGCCTTTGCTCTTTGAATCAACGATTCAACCGCTTTTACTCCCAGGTTCATTATTTCAGCCACTTCTCTTTGTGGGCGATCCTCAATTTTTGATAATATCAGCGCCGTTTTCTGCCTGTCTGGCAAGCAGTTAATCGACCTGAACAGGTCTTCAAGTTCCTTTTTGTTTTCCAATGCTATGCCTGGGTGGTCAAAATGACTTACTTCAGTAAGGAGTTCATTAGAGTCTGGGTGAAACAAGGAAGTGATAAGCCCGAATCTTTTCTTTGTCCGCCTTGCCTTTAAGAAGTCGAGGTTTTGATTGATGGTAATTCGATAAATCCAGGTTTTTAAAGAGGAGGAGGTTGGGTCATATTTGTGAAGGTGCTGATGGATTTTTACAAATACCTCCTGGGTAATATCCTGCGCATCTTCCTTATTACCCAAGTAATGTAGAGACAGGTTGAAGACGAGATTTTTATACGATTCATAAACAGTTGTAAAGTGTAAATCATCCTGCATTCTTCCATTCTGAAAAAGTGAATTGATAGCTGGTTATCCAGATAAGCTAGTAGTATTTTACTAATGTAAACTTATTTTAAATGTGGGGCCAGGGAAAAAAGAAGTATTTGAAAGCGGAATGCACGTATGAAAAGGAGGGCAATAGTAATTAACGTGTTGTGCTATTGAAAAAACGTAACCCCAGCTTTTAAGCTGGGGACTGAAATGATAGAAACAACCAGCATTAGCCCTGAACGCTTCTTAACCTTCATAGTCATTGAAAATCGAAAGTACTCTCGTAATCGGGAAGCCGTCAGGGCTAAAGCCCATACTAATTTTCGTTTTTAATCCCCAGCTTAAAAGTTGGGGTTAACAAATAAGCGATTTCTAATAGCACAACACGTTAGTAATTAGTTACGTAAGCTCTCCTACATTCCACAATCTTTCCTATTTTTAGAATGTCAAAAAAATTCTGACCTATGCAACAAATAATTGACTTTTTCACAGGGTTATTTGACACCGATAAATGGCCACCCAGGTGGCATTGTGGTACATGGTCAGATTTTCACGGCTGGCTTTTTATTATCAGCGACCTGATGATCTGGCTGGCGTACTTCCTTATACCCCTTATTATCCTTCAATATTTTACAGGTAAGAAAGGCCATGTCAAATTCAGTAGCGTTTACCTGCTATTTGCAACATTTATTCTTCTTTGCGGAAGTACGCATTTTATTGATGCCATGATGTTCTGGATACCAATGTACCGGTTTAATGCGCTGGTGCGGTTTGCAACAGGTATTGTGAGTCTGCTTACGGTATATCATCTTATTAAAATACTTCCGCAGGCTTTTAAACAAAAAACAAATATTGAACTGGAAAACGAGATCAGCAGACGGAAAGAAGTGGAACGGCAATTAAGCGAAGCCAATGCGAATCTTGAATCCTTTGCCTCCATTGCATCGCATGATCTACAGGAACCTTTGCGGAAGATCAGGATGTATGCTTCCACGCTTGTCCGTGATAATGCGAGTGATAACAGTGAGCGGAATAAGGATATGCTGGCTAAAATAGAGGCTGCCTCTGCGCGTATGCAAACGATGATAAAGGATATCCTTACACTTTCCACAGTAAGGTTAAGCGCCGACTTCGGGCAGGTAAATATAAATGACGCGATAACGCTTGCATTGGAGGACCTGGAAGTAAAAATAAAAGAGCGAAAAGCGATGATTGATGTTCAGTTGATGCCGGAGATAAATGGAAACAAGGAATATCTTTCACTGGTGTTTATGAATCTTATCAGTAATGCCATAAAGTTTTCAAAAGATGCGCCGCATATTTCCATCACGCATGAGATCCGGAATGAACGCATTATCATTTACGTGGCGGATAATGGAATTGGAATAGAGACTGATAAAGCAGATAAAATATTCATGGCGTTTCAGCGTCTTCATTCACGCAATGAATATGAAGGAGCCGGGCTAGGCCTTGCTATCTGCAAACGGATCATAGAACTTCATAAAGGAAAAATCAGCGTTGAAAGCAAGCCGGGCAAGGGCACAACGTTCATTATTGAATTGCCGATAAAATGATTGACTACTAATTCACAGGTATGCAGCCGGTTTTTAAAAATTGGAAGCCAGACAGAAATAAGGGTTCCTTTTTAGTAATCTCGAAGAAGTTTCACTTTCCTGATCTTCGGAGCTTTTCACCTTCTGTTCTCGCCGGATGCAACGTAGTATTCCTGTTCAGCTTAAGTTGTTGTTGTTTTTCAGGGGAAGAGTTTTTAGGGGCTTTGCCAAACCGTAACTTCAATGCCCTTAGCCCTGTTTTAATTTCACTCCATAAATGGGGCGGTTGTTTAAATCCATAAGCACGGTATTTACCTGGTGGCACTTTACCTTTCGCTTCCACAAATTTTTCAAATTGCTTCACCCAATCCTCAAACTTATTTATATAAAGAGTTTCTGTAAGTACATCTTCAGATTGGTTCTCGCTGTATTTTTTACCTAAGCCGCTATCTGCATATTCCCATAACTGTTCCGGAACTTCAATACCTCCATACCGGCATTGCCATACCAATGGTGCATAAGCCTGGCGCATATCTTCAAAGGGTTCAGTAGCACCATCAAAATAGCTTTTATGCCGTAATACTTTTGGAACGTTGTTTTCATCCATTTCATCTCCGCCCTGGTCGCCATAACAAAAAAAACCAGCTGTTCTTCCTTCCAGGTGGTTTATGCTTAGTTCTTTCCAAAGTTCAGCATGTTCCAGTGCCATAGCTTTCTCAGGGTCTTTATGATCAATCAATCTTTCATCGGGGTTGCCACCATTCATACACACCAGTCTGTCAAACATCAATTTAAGATTACTGGTGGGTGCATACCAATTAACTGGTCCAATGATTGCCCATGCATCTGCCATATCCAACCGGGCATAGAGATCAGCGTTCCACATAAAATCAGGTTCTGCGTGGCTGTTTTTTTTATAACAATTACATGGCCATACGCATAGGGCCATGGAAGTTGACACGCAGGCGTTACAACTTTGTATATGTGCCCTGCCATACGCATTACTAAGGTCCTCGTAATCAATTTCCCAGTTTTGGGGTAACAGATCGGCCATTTTCAGCATCAGCATCCTCGCCTTACCATCCACCCCGGGGCAGTTGTACTGCTTTCTTGCAGAGCCTGCAATAAGCAAAACCCTAAGCGGCCTTTGGGTTATTGGAAGAGCTGCATTTTTGTCGTTTGGCTTCATCTCTTAAAGATAGCTATTTTTGCTGCCACGCCTTTTTGACTACCATTAGCCAGTTGCCTGAGAATTACACATTCGTATGCTAGAAATCTGGAAGTTTATAGAGAGATACTACACAATACTTGGCAGGCAATATCATGTAAATCCTTTTATATTTCTTGGGATACATATAGCGGCCACACCTGCTTTTATTTATTGCATAACATGGCTCGTAAGCAATTACCGCAGAAAAAAAAGTATTGTTTTCCCGTTGGTGATTATGACCCTGGTCTTTAATGCTGCGAATATTTACCTGGTTGTATTCGGTCAGAATATACCATGGCATATCTATGCAATACTATTAGCCTCCACGCTTGTAAGTGGCTATTTCTCTTACCGAAAAATAAAAAATAAAATACAGCCCTGAGGGATACGAAGTAAGTATAAGAGTAATGAAGATGAAAGATCACGGGAACATCAAGAGCAGTCGATTGTGTAATCCCCAATAAGCGTATAGTAGGATGTAAACTGGGGAGGAGATGCGTCAAATATTATTTCATGATTACTAAAATAGCAGGTAATGCCTATTAATACAATGCCTGTTTTTTTCTATACACACTGGGGTTTTCGCCGGTAAATTTTTTAAAGGTTTTATTGAAATGTGACAGGTTTGTAAAACCAGTTTCATAGCAGGAATCGCTTACATTCTTATACTGCATCAGCAACTTTTTTGCCTGGTGAATGCGGTATTGGTTCAAAAAGTCGGTAAAGGTAACATGCGTAGATTTTTTAAAATATCTGCAAAAAGCTGCTGTAGTTAAGTGTACTCTTTTGGCTACTTCATTTACATCAATAGGCTGTTGATAATGTGTTTCTATAAAATGATAAATCTGGTGCAATCTCTGCTGTTCTTTTAAAACAGATGCATTGGCAATGGGCCTTGTGTTTAATGCAATGCTTTCCTTACTTGCCGCCAGCAACTGAAAAACCTGCAGTAAAGTAATGAGCTGGTCAAAATGTGAAAGGCTGCTGAGTGTTTTTAATTTTTCACCCGCTATTTTTTTTGATTCTCCTGAAAAAGCCAGCCCGCTTTTTGCCCGTTCAAACAAATCATTGATAGACGCTATTTCGGGCAATGCAAAAAAAGCTTGTCCCAAAAAATGTTCTTTCATTTGCACCACCACAGTGTCAACTGTGGTCCTTACACCATAATCGAAATTTAAATGCGGAATATTGGGGCCAATCAATGCAAGGTCACTTCCTTCATATTTAGAAATATGATCCCCAATATGGCGGATGCCTTTTTCTGCTTCCACATAAACAATTTCGTATTCAGGATGAAAGTGCCAGTAAAATAAATCATTCAGATTTGGCGTGAGCAGGATCTTAAAAGAGCTGTCCTCATCTGGTTTTATTGCTTCGAGTTTTACTTTCATTTGGCAAAATTTAGGCCTGCCTTTGAATGGACGGGTGATGAATGCAGAATCATTTTTTTGTCTGCAGTAACAGCAATTCCACCCCAATTTCATAAAAAATATCAATACAGAACAAATATTGGGTAGTACACCTGTTGAAACAGGGCACTGTCAGCAACTATTTTTGTTTTATCAAATCACTAATACAAAGTCATATGAAACAAGTTGCCAACAATAACTTAAGTAGTATCCAACAGCTGCTCTTATCACAAGCGCTTGCATCGCCAATCATCAAAAGTAAAAATACTACTACTTGCCAATACAGGACAACCAACGGATACTGCACCCGTAGTAATTATCAATGCCCGGCATCCTCAATTACATTCAAGTTAAAAAATTAAACCTTGCTATTATGGAACAGAAAACAATGACACCCACCATGACACCTACCATGATGCCCAATGCACATAAGGACATTCCTGGTAATCCTTCCACTGCAAAAAGCAGTGCCACTAAACTTAACGACCGCAGTAATGGAAAACCGCTTCGTGTATTGAGTGAGGAAGACTGGAATTTCTGGATCACTAATGGATACATTGTTATTAAAAACGCAGTGCCAAAAGAACAGGCACAGGCAACAGCAAATTTTTTATGGGAGTTTGAAGAGAAAGATCCAAATGATGCAGAAACATGGTATGCGCCACCCCGTGCCGAAATGAAAATGAAGGAACTTACCAATACAGGGATGGTTGAAGTGTACAACAACCAGCATCTTTGGAACAACCGTCAGATGCAAAGAGTGTACGATGCATTTGTTGATATTTGGGGCACAGAAAAATTGTGGGTAACCATCGACAGGGCCAACCTTAACTTTCCTATCAAACCCGGGTTTGAATACAAGGGGTTCATTCATTGGGATTATGACCCTGATACAAAGCCGGTAAATGTACAGGGTGTGCTTGCTCTGGCAGATCAGACGGACGAAAACATGGGTGGCTTTCAATGTATCCCTGATTTGTTTCGCAATTATGAAACCTGGAAATTAACACAGCCCGAAGACAGGGATCATTTTAAACCAGATACTACAGGTTTTGAAATGAAAAAAGTAAAAATGGAAGCCGGTGATTTGTTGATATTTAATAGCCTTCAGCCGCATGGTATCAGGCCCAACCTAAGTGGTAATAAGGTACGCATTGCCCAATACATTTCTATGATGCCTGCAGAAGAAGACAATGAAGCACTCCGTGAATGGAGGGTAACTTCCTGGAGGGATAGTGTGGCACCCGAGGGTTATGCATTTCCCGGCGACCCAAGAAAATGGGAACAGACAAAGTATGGTAGCGCTGAATTAAATGAGCTGGGCAAAAAATTATTGGGCCAGGATAAATGGTAAAGCAGAACAGCTGATTTTATTTACAAGCCTTTTTGATGAGGCTATCAACGAGTTTTCGTTCATTGTTTATTGGTCTATAAATATGTAAATATTTTTTTAAAAAAATAAGCAGAAAAATAAGCTAATGATACAACAACCATTCACCATGCTCAGCAATGGAATTAAAATGCCCCTGCTGGGGTTGGGTGTTTATGACATGTACGAAGCAACAGCTGAACAGGCAGTGCTGGATGCTCTTGAAATAGGGTATCGTTTAATTGATACCGCAGTGTTATATAATAATGAAACAGAAGTGGGCGCATCAATCAACAACAGCGGTATATCCAGAAATGAAATTTTTGTAACTACCAAAGTGGGCGATGCTGATCATGGATATGATGAAACACTAAGGGCTTTTGATACCAGTTTACAAAAATTGCAAATGGAGTATGTTGATCTGTACCTAATACACTGGCCCATTAAAGGCAAGCGAAAAGAAACCTGGCTGGCACTGGAAAAATTATATGCGGATAAAAGAGTAAAAGCAATTGGTGTGGCCAATTACCTGATTCCTTTTTTGCGGGAGCTGGAAACCTATGCATCGGTGGTGCCCATGCTTGACCAGGTAGAGTTTACACCCTGGTTGTTTCAGCAAGACCTGCTAAATTATTGTAAGGATAAAAACATACAGTTACAATCTTATTCGCCTATTACAAGAGGAAAAAAATTGAATGATCCCCGGTTGTTGCAATTAGGCAGTAAGTATGATAAAACCCCCGCCCAGGTGGTTTTGCAATGGAATATTGCACATGGTATTTCTACCATACCTAAATCGTCCAGTAAAGAAAGATTGCAGGAAAATTTTGACAGCCTGTCTTTTAATTTATCTGCAGAAGATATATCCTTTATGGACGGCTTTAATGAAAACTTCAGAATCTGCGACGATCCAATGATATTGTTTTAATATTTTTTTCACACAAAAAAATTACATCAATGAAATTTCTATTTGTACTACTCACCGCATTTACTTTTAGCGGCCCGGCATTTTCTCAGTCAAATGATCACACCAATAAATTATTGCGTCATGTGGTAATTTTTAAATTTAAAGACAGCTCTTCACCGGAAGATATAAAAAAAGTGGCAGCATCATTCGCGGGCCTTTATGGTAAAGTACCACAGGTTAAAAATTTTGAATGGGGAATTAATGTTAGCCCCGAGCACTATAACGAGGGCTTTACACATTGTTTTATCTTAACATTTTCAGCTGAAAAAGATCTGTCGGATTACCAGCTTGCCCCTGCACACATAGCCTTCCAGGCTGTGTTGAAACCTCATATGGACAAAGTTTTTGTAGTGGATTACTGGGTAAAATAATTAATCAATTAAGGTAGCAAACCTCTACTTTACATCTGCCTGACAGTAACCTTATCAAAGAGTTGAATAAAAAACAATATTGGCATTAATTTTTTCGTATAATTCTTCAGCTCTAAAAGCGGCTGCGCTTCTCCTAAAAAACCATTCGCATCGTAACAAGGCGCTTTCTTATTTTTTTTTAAAAAAATCAGAAATTTTTGAATAGTGGGTACGTGACACGGGTATTTCAATGTTACCAATGGTAACCGATTTTGAGGTAATGCTTTTTACAGCATGTATATTAATGATATAGGATCGGTGTGCCCTTATAAACTGATGCTCTGGTAAATGGTCAGATACATTTTCCAGCGACTGGCGGGATATGATTTTCTTTTCTTGTGTATATATATGTATGTAGTTGCCACTTCCCTCGATATAAAGTATATCATTCAGCAGTATCCTGATATTGGCTTCGTTTTCTTTTACAAAAAAATACGTTTCTTCTTTTTGTATTTGTGATTTTAATGAAATTTCCATGGCTGCAAAAAGATCAGCTTTTTTTATCGGCTTGGTAATATAGGCTGTCGCAAATGTTTCTGTTGCCTGTTTAACTATCAGCAGATCTGAATTGGCTGTGATAAAAATATAATGCATGTTTTTTTTGGTATCGAGGTATCTGGCAATATCCAGCCCATCCAATGGTTCTGCGAGATGGATATCCAGCAGAACTATTTCAGGTGACAGGTAATCAATAATTTGTAGGGCCGTTTTTTTATTGTGGGCCATATATATTTGTGTCCACCCGAAAGATATCAGATAGTCTTTGATGTGTTCTGCGATGAGTACCTCATCTTCTACAATCAATATATTTTTCTGCGTCATACGTCTTCTCTAATAGGGTTGAAGAAGAGTTTGTAAACGAAATGATCTTTGCTATCAATGGTATAGGTTCCTTCCAGTTGCCTGCTGAAAATATCTACAAGGCGGCTTCCCAAACCTGGTTCTATATTTTTGTTTTTGGGAATGCCTCTCCCATTATCACTGATCCTGACAAATAATTGATCTGTTCCTTCTACCGGTTCAATAAGGATAGACACTTTAGGATCCGCCATATTATGGAAGGCATGTTTGAGTGAGTTGCTCACCAGTTCAGAAATAATCATTCCTAAGGGTAACGCTATTTTTGAGTTTATGATAATATCTGTAACGGATGCGTCAAAATGAATCGGATTCAATTCATTTACCATCATTTCCTTCAGGTGTTCAATAAGCTCCATAACATATTTTTGGAGCGATACCCCTTGAGTATCCCTATTGTCATATAGCATTTCATGCACCAGTGACATAGCTGTGATTCTTCGAAATATTTCCTGAATCGATTCTTTTGTTTCAGAAGACTCCTGATTCTTGATCTGCATTTCTATCATGGCTGTCATAAACTGCAGGTTATTTTTTACCCGATGATTGATTTCCTGAATCAGGATATCTTTTTCCTGGTTCTGATGACCAATGACTTTGTAACTTTTTTCTAATTCTATCTTTTCAGCCTGAATCTCTGCCGTTTGTTCTGCCACTTTTTTCTTTAGCAGCTCGTTACTTATTTGTTGACGCATAGATTTATTTCTGAAATAGCTGATAATGCCAGAAAGAGTTATGATAGCAAGGGCTATCCGAAAAAGCCAGGTATTATACCAATAATTTTTTACTTCCAGCAGAATGGGTTCCGTATAGAAATGTTTATTGTTATCAGAAGCATCCAATATAATCTGGTAGGATCCGGGTACTATATCACTGATTACTATATGTCCTTTATTATCCACTTTATGTATACTGCTGTCACCCCTTACCGATTTCAAAAGATAACTGATATTCAGATTATTTTCCCTTCCCCAGTATTTTATGGTATAGTCAATATCAATAGTTTGATTGGGCAAAATGGATATAGCGGCTCCTTCTTTTTGAAGCGCATGATCAACAAGAATCTTTTGAATAGTAAAAAAAGGTTTTATATTCTTGTTAGTTTGAAATACAGGATTAAAAATCATCTTGTTCTCTGGCATTGGCCAATAAGGTTCACCATTCTCATTCAAGAGACTTTTGTCAACAGTATTCAGATAGCTGGCACTTGATTGATTAAACAAACTATGCCGTATGATACGTGTACCATTCAACACAATATATTCTATTCCCTTGTCTGAACTGATCCATATTTTGCCATCAGCTGCGCGGGTTACAGCATGGATATTATCAGACAGGAGCCCTGTTTTTTTTGTAAATTGATACGCTTTATTATTTAGCAGTAAAATCAATCCATTGTATTCGGTTCCCAATAAAATCCGGGTAGTATCTAAGGAAATAAAATCATTCACTTTCAGTGAATTTTTCTTCTCCCCTATATAGAGGGTTTCTATTTTGTTTTGGTATACTCTTTGAAAGCCACTCCTGAATGCAGTGTAGATATTATTCCTGTTGTCAGCATATAACTGCAGAACCTGGTTTTCCAGGAGACCGTTTTTAGTAGTATAATGATAGAGGTGATTACCCTGGTATTTTAGTATACCGTTGAATAATGTGCCGAACCAGATTTGATGATCCTGGTCTTCTTTTGCAGAAGTAACTACCTGGTCTTCTGGAAAATCAGAGAATTCGTAGTTGATAAAATGTTGACCGCTTATTTTCACCGGCCCCACTCCATAACTACCCATCCATACGGTTCCATCCGAGGCAACGGTTCCATTGGCGGGGAATAGAAAATCTTCTGCTTTCTTTTTATCGGCCAATAGATAACTGATTACCTGATGATCTTTATGATAAAGAAGGCCCGCGCCATTCGAAAAAAGCCAGGTGCCTCCACTCATATCTTTTGCCGAGTAGCCAATTGCTTTCATAACCGGATTTTCATAGGGAGACATATAAAGGCAATTCTCGTTCAACCTTGAAACGCCATCTGCTAAGTCGGATATCCATAAATTTTGAAAACTATCCTGAAAAAGAAGCAAAGGATAGTTACTTCTTAAGCCATTATCGGAATTAATAGGAAAATATTCTTTTCCATTGAAATAATAAACGCCTTTACCATATATGGAAAGCCACATTCCACCATTCGGGGCCTGCTTAATATCGTAAATCCTTTGATTATATCTTCCCGAAAAAGAATAGGTTATGGTATCTGTTGGCGACATATGAATCAGGCCTGATGTAAAGCCGCCAATCCATAAACCGGTTGCATCTTCATAGAGGGAAGTGATGATATTACTGCTGATTTGTTTTGTTGTTGAAAAAAAAGAAATGACTTCATTGGCCCTGATAAAAACAAGTCCACGGTTCCATAATCCGAATACATAATTATTATTTTTGTCTACCATAGCCGTAAAAACATAATTGGTTGGAAGGCCGGCAGACTGATCAAATATCTGTAGCAGATTTCCATCAACCAGTAATGCGCCATTTTCTTTTGTGCATATCCAGATTCTTTGAAATCTGTCTAATTGAATATTGACACAGTTTACAAGGCTAAGGTCCAATGCCCCGCTGCGGAGGCTAAAAAGCGAATCATTCTTTATATAAAACACCCCTTTTTCTGTGCCATACCAAAGTCTGCCATAGGTATCATAGGCAATTACATTCATGCCATTACTCGTTAATCCACTTTTCAAATTATACAGAGAATAGTGGTATCCGTCGTATTTTACCAGCCCTGCATCAGTAGCCATCCATATATTATGATCTTTGTCTTCTGTAATACTCGAAGTGCTTTTTGCAATAAATCCATGTTGTTTGTCAGTATAGCTGATACTATGTTTTTGATTATCCCGGGATAACATACCTGGCGCATCTTCTACAGAATAAGGAATGATGGGCTGCCCTTTACATTGTAACGGTAAACTAACCGGGTTGGTAAAATTCTTTTTAAGCAGGGCGCTTTCGGGCGATATTTTTTTCTTAAATAAGTCTGGCCCTTTATCCGGCACAATACTGGGGGTAAATGCCGATCTGTGTTCTTTAAAATTGAGTAGTTCGGGTATTGCTTTTGGTTCGGCTAATTTCCAGGTAACAGTTCCCAACAAGTCAGGTTGACCGCTCTGGGCGTACCCCGATGTTGCCAAAAAAAGCAAGAATAGTATGCAGGTAAAGAGTCGCATGGATATTCTCAAAATAGTAAAATCAGGACACTATGTTTGGTTTTTGATTTGAAAAGCCTTTTTTGAGGTGCGAATGCTAAGCGAAGGGCAAACTAATATGGAAAACGGTTGATAGTTGGGTTATCTGCCAGGAGTTTCAGGGTCATTACCATTCTAAAAGTAGTAAGTAGGTTATTGGTATTTGCGTCTGCTAATAACCAGGTAGTCACAAATCATTCATCTCTTTTTACATACCCATTGTGTGCAATTCAAACCTCATTTTGTAGGTTTCAAACCATAATCTGAATCTAATTGCATGAATTAAAATACAAGTAGTTATTTTACTACTCTATCCAATCTCCTGTCGTAAGACATATATTAAAATCCAATCCCCTCAGTGTGTACTGTTTTTGTGTTTTCCAGTAATTATTAATGAGCTGTTTCTGAATTAGTGTAAAATATACAGCTGGAAAGTGTAATGCTGTTGTGAGGAATAAACATTCAGTTACAGTTTAAAACGATGAAAACACCGTAGGCATGTCTACTAAATCAAGCAGCATCATCTACTTTTTCATCGCTCTTATCCATTTTATTTAAAAAAGTTAAAGAAAACTAAAAAAAGTATATACATTCACCACTTGTAGGATGTTAGCTACGCTATCGTTCCAAACACCTACAAAAAACCAACCAAAACTAATGCACGGTAATTTGTACTATAGATACTTTGCCCTTACTGCCTGTATATCTGTGTATATAGTTAGATTTTTTAATTTTTTCTCCTTCCCAAGCCTTTTTTTATCATCAGCCAACGATGGTTCAACCCTAATAGAGGTTACTGCGGTAAAAAACAACCCTATCTTTTTTAATAAAAAGCCTTCATGTATTACTAATCCAATCTGTCAGTTAATTCTGTTCAGGCAATACCATTTATAAAAACACTCAAAACCATAAAAAACCTGCTATGAAACGCAAATTCCTTTACTCGATTGTATTCTTACTGCTTGCATTACCTTCTATGGTAGATGCGCAGGTGCAATCACCTTCAGCAACGATTTACCAACCATGGACAAAGTTGGGTGAAAGTAAAACCATGATGGATGTTTCTGGCCAGGTAATAAGGTGCCATCCTGATAGTGCAGCCCAATTACATCTGAATGTATTTAATGAAAACTCTGCTGACCAAGTGGCGCATTTTACAATTCTGCTTACAAACCCGTTAACGCTTGAGCAGGTTACTAAAGAAGTTTCAAGGAATGCCGAAAAATATGCTATGGCCATAGCAACTTGTGATGATAGTAATTATCCGGATTTGCGGATGAATATTCCTACCGGTTGGGATCCTGCAACCGTAAAGATTACCCTAACCTTCATCCCATAATCTAACTTTTTATGAAAAGAATATTACTTATCCTAGTTACGGTTTTAGTTACGGTATTCAATGCCCAATCACAGTGTACCGCCCCGGTGATCAATTCATTTTCACCTGCAACAGGATTCATAGGTAGCACTGTAACAATTAGTGGTGCCTATTTTGATGCCACACCTGCCAATAATGTTGTCTATTTCGGTGCTACAAAAGCAACAGTTTTGACGGCTTCGTTTGGAACGCTAACAGTTACAGCTCCCATAGGAGCTACAACTGCACTCATTAGTGTAACCAATGCATGCAAATTAACGGCCTACTCAAGAATTCCATTTAATGGTATCTTTTGCCAAACGCCTATTGATGCCAATACCTATAATAATACTGTTTTTACTTTAAGTAGTATAAGCGGAGCTTATAATATGTTGACACAGGATATGGACCTGGATGGTAAGCCCGATATTGTCACTAGTCTTAACGGGATTACTGTAGCGCTGAACACTAGCACTGTGGGGACTATAAGTTTTGCGGCATACAATTTTGCTGGCGGAGGATCTCATATTGCCACTGCAGATTTTGATGGTGATGGGAAAAAAGATATCATGACCGCAAACAATATTTATAGAAATACAAGCACTGGTCCAGGTAATATTAGTTTTGACATAACAAGCGGTTTTGGAGGTTATCAGGGTAATGTGGGTGATTTTAATAACGATGGTAAAATAGACATCATTGCCGGCACAAATTTGTATAGAAATACAAGCACTGGTCCGGGGAACATTAGTTTTGTTTTTGCTGGTACTGTTTCTAATGGTGCAACGGGTATTCAATGTGCGGATCTTGATGGTGATGGGAAAACGGATATAATGGGCACAGAAGGAGGAAATAACAGGGCTTTTACCTATCGTAATATAACAGCAGCAGGAGCCACTACATTTGTTTTTGAGGCCGTGGAATACTGGCCTTCCATAGGACTTTATCCTTACCGATGCCAAATGGCAGATTTTGATAAAGACGGAAAAATAGATTTATGTACGCCTACCTATAGTTCTGCTACGAACACAACAAATACAACTGTCTGGAGAAACACTTCAACCGTAGGTGATATTTCATTCGGGACAGCTTCAAATTATCCAGGACCAAATGGTAACTATAGAATTGCTGTTGGTGATGTTGATGGCGACGGCTATCCTGATATTGTAACAAAATCAATAGGTCTCGCATCTTTTGATGTTTACCGAAATACCAGCAGCGGTGCAGGCAATATTAGCTTTGCAACCAGGTTCACTTACCCCGATATTCAAGGTGAGGTTTCGGGCATCACTATTGGTGACCTTGATGGTGATTTTGTGCCAGATATTGCCACAAGCGGTATTAACAGTAATTCACTTCGCATTCATAGAAATACCAGTTCACAAGTAGATGTGACAGCACCAACAGCAGTCTGTAAGAATATTGTTGTTGCTTTAAGTCCATCAGGCTCAGTAGTAGTAACTGCTGCAATGATCGATAACGGTAGCAGTGATGCCTGTGGTATCGGTTCTTTATTAATAAATAACGCTGCATCAGTAACTTTTACCTGTGCCAATATAGGCGCCAATGTTGTTACACTTAAAGTAACAGACAGGGCAGGAAATATTAGTACCTGTACAGCCACAGTTACCGTTGCTCCGGCAGCAATTATAGTTTCCGGACAAACCACAGTATGCCAGGGTCAGACGGTGCTTTTGAATGCCAATCTGGGAGATAGTTACCAATGGCAAAAAGATGGTGTGGATATTGCCGGAGCCACTAGTCAAACCTATACAGCAACAGTAACCGGTAGCTACACAGTTACTGTTACCAATGCAGGCGGTTGTTCAGGAACTTCTGCTCCAACTGTGATTACGGTTAATACCAATCCAACTGTTGCCACTGTGCCAACCGGTACGGCATCGTTGTGTCCTAATGCAACCAGCTTAAATATTGTTGCATCAACCTCCAGTATTTATCAATGGAAAAATAATGGTGTAAATATTGCGGGAGCCACACAGCAAAACTATACGACTACTGTTGCCGGAACCTATTCAGTACAGGTAATTGATCTGTTTGGTTGTACCGCAACGTCGCCTGTTGTAACAGTGAGTGTAAATCCAACTGTACCAACTATTAGCGGCATTACCGGCAATACTACTGTTTGTTCAGGAACTCCTGCAATACTAACTGCAGCCTCTGGGCAAAGTTCCCCTGTGTTTAATTGGTATACAGCCAGCACGGGAGGTTCTTCGTTGTTTACAGGATCTGCCTTTACTTCTCCTAACCTATCAGCCAATACAAGTTATTTTGTGGATGTAACCAGTGGAGGTTGCACATCATCTGCAAGGTCTCAGGTAGATGTAAGTATTGTTCCTATTTCCAATCAAACAGTAACGGCTGCTCCTACAGTATTTTGTGGCTCAGGATCTTCTACTGTAACTGTTGCTTCATCGCAGTTGGGTGTGAACTATACCTTACGCGACAATGCAGGTAATGCAGTAGTTGCTGGCCCGGTTGCAGGTACAGGTGCTGCACTTAATTTCAATACCGGACTGCTTTCTTCAACAACAACCTTTAATGTTCTTGCGAAGAATGATAATCCGGGGGCGATTAGTTTCAGTGGTTCATCGTCCAGCTATGTAAACAGGGCATTGGCCTTGGATGTAACCAAAGGCTTTACAGTGGAAACTTGGATTAATGTGAATAGTGCAAGTAGATCAAATGCAATTGCCTCTCAGGGAACAGCAAATCTTGCCGGACCATTTGATTTGTACACTACTGGAACGGGCGCACTTAATTTTTGGCTGGGTAATGGAGCTACTTCGCAGCAATTAGTCTCTACTCCTCTGATAACTAATGCAGGTACCTGGTATCATGTTGCTTTCGTATACAACCCAACTGCTGTAACGTTATCAATTTATATTAATGGAGTACTCAATGCATCTGCTCCTGTAACAGCACCGGTAGGCAACTTTGCAGGTTCGCAATTATTGATTGGTAAAAGAGCTGATGGATTTAACATGGATGGTAAGATCGATGACTTGAGGATTTGGAATAAGGTAAGAACAGCCACAGAAATTGCAAATAATTATCAAAACTGTATCACCACTCCTCAAACCGGTTTATCACTTTATTATAAATTCGATGATGGTGTTGGTAGCACAACTGCCGCAGATGCATCAGGTAACGGATTAACCGGAACTGTAAATAGCGCTGCATGGGTAACCGGTAACTTAAATTGTACTCCTCAATGCAGTTTGCAAATGAGTGCAACACCAACGGTTACCATTAATCCTTTACCAACTGCCACTACTTCTAAAGTAGATGTGGTTTGTGTAGGTGGTAATACCGGAAGCATTACCGTAAATGGCGCTGGCGGCACCCCTTCTTATCAATATTCAAAAGATGGCGGCGTAAGTTATCAGCCTTCTAATATTTTCTCAGGCTTGTCTGTAGGTAATTATTCCATCTATATTAAAGATGCCAATAATTGTTCTAATGCGGTGGGTACCGTTTCCATTGCACAGGTAGATGGTATTTTCCCAACCATCAGTTGCCCTGCACCGGTAACGGTTCAGTGCGCATCAGATGTACCGGCCGCTAACATTGCCTCTGTAACCGCTTCAGATAATTGCTCATATGTCGTAAGTTTTGAAAGCGATGTAATCAGCAATCAGACAGCTGTTAATAAATTCACTATTACAAGAACGTACAAAGCAGTTGATCCATCAGGTAATACCTCAACCTGCACACAAATCATAACGGTGGATGACAATATTGCACCGGTTATCAATTGTAACCAGGGTAATATTTCTGTAACCAATACCCCTAACCAGTGCGGAGCAATTGTAACTTTCCCAAGAGCAACAGCTACCGATAATTGCAGTGGTGGGGCATTTAATAACTTTAATCCTGGCGAACCAAATAATGCCGGAGGTGAAGATTACCTTCAATTATACAACAGTGGTACCTGGAACGATTTGCAAGATGGAGTTGGACTTCGTTATTTAGTTGAATTCAATTCTTTAATTAATACCGTATTTCCAGGCTATTCAAATATTGGTCAATTCAATGGCCACACGTATTATTACTCTACTGGAACCAATACATGGACAGGTGCCCGTGCAGCCGCGCAATCAATAGGTGGAGATTTAGCATCTATTAATACACAAGCAGAAACTGCATTCCTGGCTACTTATGGTGGAAACACCTGGGTAGGTGGCTACCAGGATCATAGCGATCCTTCTTATGTAGAACCAGGTAATGCTTCACAGAACTTTGGTGGATGGAAATGGGTTGACGGAACCAAACTGGGTGCCGGACAAATAGCCATTACCCAAATCAGTGGGTTAGCTTCAGGTTCTTTATTCCCAATAGGAAATACAACTGTTACCTGGCAAGCTGTGGATGAGTCTGGAAATACATCTAACTGTAGCTTTACGGTTACGGTAACTGATAACCAGGCACCCACAATTACCTGTCCTTCCAGTCAGTCTGTTATTGCAACAAGTGCCGCTGGAGCAGTTGTTACCTATGCAACACCAGTTGGTGCGGATAACTGCCCTGGATATACCGTTACCCAAACTGGCGGACCAGCCAGTGGAACAACCTTCCCACTTGGTACCACAGCTGTTAGCTACAGAGTAACGGATGCTGCGGGATTAACTGCTAATTGTTCATTTAATGTAACAGTAACTGGTCTTGCACCGGCTATTGTTT
This sequence comes from Chitinophagales bacterium, assembly GCA_038222655.1. Taxonomy (GTDB): domain Bacteria; phylum Bacteroidota; class Bacteroidia; order Chitinophagales; family Chitinophagaceae; genus Sediminibacterium. Next base: position 33,070 of record JBBRHM010000019.1, read on the forward strand.
GTCCTGCTAATATTTCTGTTAATAATACCTCTGGACAATGCGGTGCCAACGTTACCTATGCGGCTACTGAAACTACGGGTATACCTGCTTCAACGATTACTTATTCAATTGCTTCAGGCAGCAACTTCGCAGTTGGAACAACCACAGTAACAGCTACGGCAACCAATGCAGTGGGAAGTTCAAGTTGTACATTCACTGTTACCGTATTAGATGTTACACCTCCCCAAATTACCTGCGTTGCACCTATCACTTTAAATAATGATGCAAATGCATGTGGAGCTGTGGTTACTTTTGCTGCACCAACAGCAACAGATAATTGTTCTGTGCCATTAGCGGCAAGCCAGACTTTCAGCTATTCTGGTACAATTGTTAATTGGACAGTTCCTGCAGGCGTTACTTCAATAACTGTAGTTGCCAAAGGTGCACAGGGTGGCCTTGGCAGCGGTGGTGGAAATAATGGCGGGGCTTCTATGCAGGGATTGGTAAATGTAACCCCGGGCCAGGTATTAAAAATCCTGGTAGGTGGTCAGGGTAAAAATGGAAATAGTGATGCAGGCGGCGGTGGCGGAACATTTGTGACCACGGCAAGTAACTCTCCGGTGATGGTTGCAGGTGGTGGTGGCGGTACCTTTAAGGGTAGTACTAGCACTATTTCTCAGGGAACAACAGGAACCTGTGGTGTTTCTACATCAGTACCGGCAGGTTGTGCTGGTAATGGGGGTGGTGGTTCTAATGGTACAGGCCATACCGGTAGTGGAGCAGGATTATTAACCAATTCATTTACTGACGGACATGGAAGTACTGTTGCAAAAGCATTTATTAATGGTGGTGCTGGTGGTATAGGAGGTGTGAATGGTGGATTTGGTGGTGGTGGAGCCAGTGTACAAAATGGCAGCGGTGGTGCAGGTGGCGGCGGCTACTCGGGTGGCGCTTGTGGAAATTCACATTCAGGTCCTGGTGGTGGTGGTGGTTCCTTTAACGCAGGTATCAGTCAGGTAAATGCAGCCGGAGCTAATTTGGGTGATGGGTCAGTTGTAATATCATACAATGTAAGTGGGGCGCCTCCTGTTGTTCAGACCGCAGGCTTACCAAGTGGTTCAAGCTTTCCTGTGGGAACAACAACCAACACATTCGTGGCAACCGATGCAAGTGGCAATACATCTACCTGCAGCTTTACAGTAACCGTGGTGGATAATCAGCTTCCAACAATTACTGCACCTGCCAATATCAGCGTTAACAATGATGGTGGAAATTGTTCTGCAGTAATTAACATCGGTACACCTATAACAGGAGATAACTGCGGCGTAGCATCAGTTACCAATAATCATCCTTCTAATGTGTATCCTGTTGGAACAACAACAGTAACCTGGACGGTAACAGATATTCATGGCAATACACAAACCGCTACACAAACGGTTACAGTTACGGATAATGAAAAACCTGTTATCCTTAACCTGCCTGCCAACATAGTAGTAAACGCACTAAACAATAACTGTTCAAGCCAGGTTGGATGGACAAAACCAACTGCTACAGACAATTGTAGT